>JAEWMK010000379.1 GCA_023457235.1 Bacillota bacterium | reverse complement strand
TGATCATCAGGGTTAGCTAAATCTAGTTTTGCATATAGTCGAAAAATAGAAAGTGGGGAAATATCCGCTGCAATTGGCTTCAATTTCACATCTTCGAATATGTCCGAATAGTCATGAACAATATCCTCCTGGGCAGCGAATAAGAGCACTTCTTTTTTATCACCAGCAACCCCTAAGACACTAACATCTAAAACCGGTTCCTCAAACGGCAAATGGATACTTACACCTAACTCTAAATACAAATATCCTCTAATTTCTTCATCAGAAATGTCCATTGGAATTTGAATTTTTCGAATAACAATATACTGATCAGGAACGAGGAACCGAACCTTTTGCCCCTTGATTTTCCAATCTTCCACACATTCTTCAAGAATAATCGTTAACGACTCTTTATCTATTATTTTTCCATCGTGAATGATCCCATCAGGTAAAGTTCGTTCTCCATATTCTCGAACAGTGAAGGGCGAGGATGGTCGTATTGCGGCATATCTTATTACATGGTCTTTAATAACTATATTACTAATGGGTTTATTTTTAATAAAACGTAAAACCACAAGAAATCCTCCTTAGCTCACTGCATAAAGGGTTAATCACTACTATTTTATCATACCTACATTATTAATTTACAAAGCTAGAAAAATGTAAAATATGTAATTCTAGCAAGTTTTATCACTGAGTGGCATTAATCGGTTTTAATATCATTTCTAGTTAGAAAATTTAAAATCCTAAAGAATAGAAGTAAGCTAATTTCAATATAATGGTATTTTACCCACCATATTATAACAGCATTAGAAAATTCACACTATACCAATTGATCAAGTTTTCACCATAAAAATAGGCGACGAGTGTTCCATGTGCAATATACGGACCAAAAGGCATAGGTTTTCCTCGTTCGACTTTTTTAAACAACATCCCAATTATACCGAATACAGCTCCGAAGAATGTTGAAATAAAGAATGCCAAAAGAACTAATTTCCAGCCAAGCACTAGCCCAAGGACAGCGAATAGCTTAATATCGCCACCACCCATGCCACCTTTACTTATGACTGCAATTAATAAAAGTAAGAAAAATCCAACAGTTGCCCCAAGTAAAGGATTCCACCACGGATTAAGTGGAATAAAAATTCGTTCGAGCATGAATAGGGGAGCAAAAAACAAGAGAACTTTATCGGGAATAATCATATATTTTATATCCGAAACGACAATAATCATGAGCATTGAAATTAATGTTAAAGTTACAATCAATTCTTTTGACCACCCCACCAATAATGGTGAAATCGTAAAAAGAATTGCTGTTAATAATTCAAATGAAGGATATAGAGGTGAAATTTTTATGCTACACTTTTTACATTTCCCTTTCTGTAACAAATAAGAAAAAACAGGAAGTAATTCAAGAGGTGTTAATTGATGTTGACAATTTGGACACGCTGAACGGGGTTTTACGATGGATACGTTATTAGGAATTCTTAATCCAACCACATTAAAAAATGAGCCGAAAATTAATCCATATAAAAAAATGAACAGATAAGGCAATATAGCTTCCTCCAAACCGATAATTTATTAATTAAGGACACCTTAAGTGGTGTCCTTAATTATCATACATTATTTGAATCAATATACTTATTACTCACCACTATCATAATTCCCATCTAGAAGATCAGCAGTATCTGCCCACATTCTTGTAGTTGTGCCGCCTACATGGGTATCAGATACAGTAATATTAGTATAAGTAACAGTACCAGCACCAGTAGTAGCTTTTGTAACTACTATTGAATAGGTGTTCGGTGGATTATCTAAAAATCTACCTAATGTAAAATTACCAGTATCAGCACTTGAGTATGTTCTAGTATTAGCTGGATCACCATCTGTATCTAAAATACCTTCCGATGCAACGGCAAGCTTGGCCGCATTTAACAACTGCACACCACTAGCATGAACAGCATCCCTTTCTGATTTTGAAATAATGTTTCCAATAGATGGTACGGCAATCGCTGCAATAATCCCTAGAATTACTACAACTGCTAGTAATTCTACTAACGTTAAACCTCTTTCGTTTTTTAAGAAACGTTTTAACATCATTTTCTCCCCCTTATGGTTTTATTTTATATTTAATTTTTTTACTACCCAACTTGATTAAAGATTTCAAACATTGGCACCATAATCGCCAGTACAATTACACCGACTATTCCAGCTAGGACCACTATCATTAACGGTTCAATTAATGACTTTATTTGGTCTGTTGCCGTACTTACTTCCATTTCATAGAAGTCGGCAACTTTCGCAAGCATTGCATCCAGAGAGCCTGTCTGTTCGCCAATCGCAATCATTTGCGTAACTAGTGGTGGGAAAATCCAATGCTTTTTCATTGGCTCTGTCAGTGAAACCCCACGCTCCAATGAACTTCTGGAATCTCGTAAAACACGAGCAGCCACTTCATTTTCAACCACTTTCTCAACGATCGAGATTGATTGAAGAATCGGAACTGAGCTTGCAAATAAAGAACTTAATGTTCTTGTTAATTTTGCGAGCATTGCTTTTCTCATCAAACTACCGAAAATCGGAATTTTTAGGATTGCATAGTCAAAATAGTATTTCGTTAGTTTACTTTTCTTTAAGAAAATGAATAAACCACTTAGTGCTATCCCTGTTAGTATAAGCACCCACCATTTCTCTTGCATCCATTCACTTACTCCTAGTACAAACTGGGTAATCGCCGGAAGTTCTCCTCCAAAATCAGCAAACATATTAGCAAATGTTGGTACAACATTCGTTAGTAAATAGATTACAACTATAATCGCTATAATCCCTACTACAATTGGATAGGACATAGCGGATTGAATCTTTTTCCTTGTTTCATGCTGTTTTTCGAAGTGATTTCCTAAACGTTCCAATGCTTCATCTAGTGCTCCACTTGCTTCTCCAGCTCTAACTAAATTGATAAACATAGATGGAAAGATTCGTTTATGTTTTGCAGCGCATTCTGATAATGGTGTCCCTTGATTTAAATCTTCCAACACATTTGTCAAAGCTTTTCTTAAGGCCTTACTTTCTGTTTGTTGACTAAGGATTCTTGTAGCATCAACAATGGTAACTCCAGCCTTTAGCAATGTAGAAAATTGACGTAAATAAATGACAAAGTCTTTTAATTTAACTGGGTTCCCAATGTAAATCTCTTTATTTAAAGCTGTTTCTGGAACTTCATCAAGCGTTAATACACGCAGGCCTCTTTCTCTTAATTTGATCGAGACTTCTTTTTTAGTAGCACCCTTCATTGTTCCATTTCTTCTTTTTCCCGTTTTGTCGCGTGCTGTGTAGTTAAATTGTCCCATTGCCTCAGTCCTCTTAACTGAATCCTTCCTACTGTATTGTAATACAATTTCCTTGGTAATAATAGACTATTTTTTTACAAATTTGTGTAAAAAATTGATTAAGTTTCCAAACCTTTTACGATTTTTCCATTTGCTCTTTTAAAAACGGCTCTGCTACTTCTTTTGATATAATCCCGGAAGCTACTAATTGTTTGATATCCATATCTAATGTATGCATACCAACACTTCTGCTTGTCTGCATAATACTAGATATTTGATGAATTTTTTCATTTCGAATTAAGTTCGCCACAGCCGAATTATTTATTAGGATCTCGGTAGCAGCCCGCCTGCCGGAACGTTCGATGGTTGGAAATAATCTTTGTGAAATGACCGCAACTAATACTGAAGCAAGCTGAATCCGAACCTGTGGTTGCTGATTTGGCGGGAACACATCGATAATCCTATCAATTGTTGACGGAGCACTTGAAGTATGAAGTGTTCCGAATACAAGGTGACCCGTTTCCGCTGCTGTAATCGCCGTCGAAATCGTTTCTAAATCTCGCATTTCCCCCACAAGGATAACATCCGGATCTTGCCGGAGAGAAGCCCGCAATCCGTTTGCAAACGTCTGCGTATCAAAGCCAACTTCGCGCTGGTCAATAATACATAGATTATGTTTGTGAAGATATTCTATCGGGTCTTCCAGTGTTATGATATGTTTCTTCATATTTCGGTTCATATAATCGATCATCGAAGCAAGTGTCGTCGATTTACCACTTCCTGTTGGGCCAGTAACAAGAACAAGTCCCTGTGGTTTTCCTGTAATTTTCTTCAATACTTCCGGAAGCTGTAAATCTTCAATTGTTGGGATCTTTGTAGGTACCACACGAATAGCCATACAAACACAGGAGCGCTGTTGATAAATATTAATCCGAAAGCGTGATAACTGTGGAATCCCATAAGAAAAATCAATTTCACCTTTATCTTTAAATACATCCCACATTTTTTGTGAAACAATCGCTTTGCCCATTTTTTCTGTATCTTCTGGTTTCAATGGTTCTTTACCATATCGCTTTAAATCACCGTTAATCCGCATAATTGGCGGGACACCTACAGTTAAGTGCATATCAGATGCCTTTAATTCATAGGCAGCGCGCATTAATATTTCAATTCTTTCCTTCAACGGAGTCACCTACTCACTGATCGCAATCTTTAATATTTCTTCAGTTGTTGTCAACCCTTGTTTAACTTTTAACAAGCCATCGTCAAGTAAGAAAATCATTTTATTCCGAATTGCCTGCTCTCGAATTTTGGACATTGGTTCACGGTTCATAATCAACCTGCGGGTTTGGTCATCAATGGTCAAAAGTTCATGAACGGCCATCCTGCCTTTATAACCAGTCATATTGCATCGACCACAGCCACGACCTTTATACACTTTATCAATTTTTATGCCACGACGCTGAAAAATGTCTATTTCACTCTTTGTCGGCGGCAGTTCTTGAATACAGTCTCTACATATACGACGAACTAAACGTTGTGAAACAACACCTGCCAGTGAGGATGCCACTAAAAACGGTTCTACTCCCATATCTATTAATCTCGTAACAGTTAAAATTGCATCATTCGTGTGAAGCGTACTTAACACTAAATGACCCGTAAGTGAAGCACGGATGGCAATTTCAGCGGTTTCCTGGTCACGTATTTCCCCGACCATGACAATATTCGGGTCTTGACGAAGGATAGCACGTAATCCTTTTGCAAACGTCATTCCAACATTTGAATTTACTTGAACTTGATTAATACCTTCGAGCTGATATTCAACCGGATCTTCGACTGTAATAATATTTGTATCTTCCCGGTTTAAACGATTGAGTGCTGCATACAATGTCGTTGACTTCCCGGAGCCGGTTGGTCCTGTAATTAACACGATGCCATTTGGTCTTTCAATTAAGTCCAAAAAACGTTGATGATTCAATTTATTAAAACCAAGTTTATTAATATCAGCTAAAGCGCTCCCTAGATCAAGAATACGCATAACTATTTTTTCCCCATAAATAGTTGGAAGTGTTGAAATACGCAAATCTACTGGGTGAAAATCAATCGTTTTTTTAATCCGGCCGTCCTGTGGAATTCTAGTTTCAGTAATATCTAGCTTTGACATAATCTTTATTCTAGCCGTTAGAACATTTTGCATGTTCTTTGCTAATGTTCGTTCCGTTTTAAGGACACCATCAACGCGGTAACGAATAACAACCTTATCCTCATGTGGGTCAATATGAATATCACTCGCATGCTGTTGAACGGCAATCGTTAATAATTGGTTAACAAGTTTAACAATTGGGGCGTCCTCATCTGTTAATGCGTCAACATCCTCTTCTCTTCTTGCACCGCCTGAATCAGCAA
>JAEWMK010000378.1 GCA_023457235.1 Bacillota bacterium | reverse complement strand
TTCTTGATCAAGGAGGAACTGCCCTATATGTTAAAGTTGATGTTGCAAGTCATGAAAGTACACAAAACATGGTTCAAACGACTTTAAAACATTTTGGGAAAATTAATATCCTTATAAACAATGCCGGGATTACAAGTGATGGCCTTTTAACAAAGCTTTCTGAGGAATCATGGCAAAAGGTTATAAATGTAAATTTAACAGGAGTATTCAACTGCACAAAAGCAGTCATACCATCCATGCTTGAAAACGGCTCAGGAAGGATTATTAATACATCCTCTGTTTCCGGTGTGTATGGGAATTTTGGTCAAACCAATTATGCTGCTGCTAAAGCTGGCGTGATTGGGATGACAAGAACATGGGCAAAAGAATTAGGTGGAAAAGGAATTACTGTAAATGCTGTTGCTCCAGGATTTTGCGATACAAGTATGACCCAACAAGTCCCGGAAAAAGTAATTCAGAAAATTATTCAACAAATACCATTGAAGCGCCTTGGAAAACCGGAGGATATCGCCAATGCCTATTTATACCTAGCCTCAGATGAAGCCTCGTACGTAAATGGTACCGTTCTTCATGTTGATGGTGGAATTGTAATGTAAGAAAAATCGCCCCGATAATAATCGGGGCTAAGGTTTTTTGATCTTATTGTCCAGCTCCAGCGACTAGTGGACTTCATCCACCTCCCTACGATAAGTCAACATCGAATCGCTGCGCTCTTCGTGTTTCCTTTATCTCAGTCGATGAGCTCCAGTCCTTACGTCGCTAAACGGGCGCTTCCGCTTTTCTTATAGATATGGGTTTTCGTGTCTTGCTTTTAGACGATTCCAGCGACGATCAATTTCGCGCTCGAATTCTTTATACATGTCAGCATTTTCTGGTTTTAATAAATGCTTTGTTTTACCCATGTATTTTAACCATTCAGAAAGCTCAACTGTTTTACCTTTTTCCTCTGGGTTGTAAGTGATTGTTGTCTCACCACGCTCCATCTCATAAAGAGGGAAGAAGTTACAGTTAACGGCTGCTTCCATAATTGTGCCACCAAAACGATCTTCTGACTTCCAGTTTAATGGACAAGTAATTAAGATCTTACCGTAAGCCATACCTTCGTTTTGTGCATACCACTGTGCTTTAGCAGCTTTTTTCACTAAATCTTGAGGGAATGCCTCAGTACCAGTGAAGATATAAGGAATGTTTGTTGCCGCCATAATTTGGGCAGTATCCTTATGGTGGAACGCTTTACCTTGTTGAGTTTTACCAACGTTTGTTGTACTTGTCATATGACCGAATGGTGTTGAATATGACATCTGAGAACCAGTGTTCATATAACCTTCGTTATCATATTCTAGAATGATAAGCTTATGGTTACGGTTAGCAGTACCAATGGCTGAACCCATACCGATATCCATACCGCCGTCACCAGTAATCATCACAAATGTTACATCATCATCAAATTCAATTTCACCACGGCGTCTCATTTCATAGAATGCTTCCACTGTTCCAGATAATGTTGCAGGACCATTTTGGAACAGGTTGTGCATCATTGGCTGTTTGTGTGAGGTATATGGATAGCCTGTTGTTGTAACATAGCCACAGCCCGTTTGGAACAATGTAATTACGTCGCCTTCAATACCTTTGAAGAATAGCTCAAGTCCAGGGAAAATACCACAGCCAGGACATGCGCCATGACCAGAACCAAGACGTTTTGGCTTCGTTGTTAATTGGCGTAATGGTGGAATTTTCACCTTTAATTTATTTGTTTCAGGGTCTGGTGTTACTTCAATCAGTCCAGTTCTGAAATCGTCACCATGCATTGGTTTGATTGCAGGTTTGATTTTATTTTCTGGCTTTCCTGGATTAACACCAAAATAGTCGAATGGCTTTTCAGCAAAGCCTTTTTCCATTGCATCAATCGCCATTTCATACATTTGGATTGCTTCATCAGTAAAGAAGTCTTTACCGCCAATACCATACACACGACTTAATACGATTGTTTTATTTTCTTTATCATCTTGAAGTGCAGCTTTAATCTCATGAGTCATATTTGCACCATGACCACCATAAGAATCAGCGCGCTCACCAATTAATAATGCCTTTACATTTTTAAGAGCTTTGCGAAGTTCTTCAGCCGGGAATGGGCGAATAATATTCGGGCTCACAACACCAGCTTTGATGCCTTTAGCACGAAGTCTGTCAACTGCATCCTTTGCAGTTTCTGCTGCAGAATTGATTAAGAATAAGGCTACTTCTGCATCTTCCATTTGATACGTATTTAATACTTCATATTTACGTCCTGAAATTGTTGCATATTCTTCAGCCACTTGCTTGTATACATCATATGCTTTATATAAAGCTTCGGACTGCTGATAGTTATTATTCATTAAATCATGGCCGTCCATATGGGCCCCAATTGTAACTGGATTACGTGGGTCCACGACAACAGGGTATTCAGTTGGACGCTCACCAACGAATTGTTGAACTATTTTACGATCTGCAAAATAGTCTACTTTACGTTTTTGGTGTGATGTAAAGAAACCATCATAAGCAACAATAACTGGTAGACGTACATCTGAGTGTTCTGCAATTTTAAGCGCCATGATATTCATATCATAAACTGCTTGTGGTGTAGGGGCTGTTAAAATAACCCAGCCAATATTTAAACCAAAGTATAAATCTGAATGGTCACCACGAATATCTAACGGACCACTGATTGCACGAGTTACTAGATTCATTACCATTGGGAAGCGTGTACCTGATTGAACTGGAAGCTGTTCAATCATGTATAAAAATCCGTTCGCACTAGTCGCGTTAAATACACGTGCTCCAGCAACAGCAGCACCATAACAAATACCTGCTGAGCCGTGTTCGCCATCAGCAGCAATTAATTTAACGTCATGCTCACCGCGAGCCTTCATTTGGTCCAAGAATTGAGCAACTTCTGTTGATGGTGTAATTGGGAAGTAGCCCATTATATGATAATTAATTTGTGCTGCAGCCATTGCAGCCATTTCGTTACCAGATTCAAATGTTGTAATTTGTTCTACTTTATTATTATTTGCATTTTGCAAGTCTTTTTCGATCATTGCCATCTTACATCACCCCTTCTAGTACTCTAGGAAAACGTTGCGCTACACGATGTTCATCTGCATAGCCAAGTGCTTCACGCATATCAAGTAATGCTTCTGTAGGACAGGCCTCAACACATTTTAGGCAGCCTTTGCAATATTGATAATCGATCCCTTTTAAGAACATTTGCTTACGACCACGCTTGTCCTCCTCTTCATCCCAAACGAAGCAGAAATCAGGACAAACTGTATCACATTGCGCACAGTTAATACATTTTTCAATTTTGAATTCTGGTAAGAATCCTTGACGGGAACCACTTAAATCTTTGAAAATACTATTCGCTTGTGCTGTGATAACACCACCGATTAATTGTGTTTCATACCCTAGCATAGGTTCCGGCATTTTGTAAGCTTTACCTTCAGCACCTTCAGGAACCTTGTACTCTTTAAATTGCACGCTCTCATATCCACGTTCAAATGTACGAATATTCGGCTCAACAAGATGCGGATATTTCTTTTCAAAAGTTTTGCGGATAACTTTTTTCATAGCCTCAGGATCTAAGAAATCACAAATACGGAATAACGCACCTAACATTGCTGTATTTACTTTCGTCTTTTCTTCAACCGCAATTCCTAATCCATCTACAATAGCAAGCGTTCCATATTCAAGTTTTAAATCTTTTTTAACTTCATCAAAGTCACGAGTTGTGTTTACTAGTACGATACCGTCAGCTTGTAAGCCGCTGACTACGTCGATTGTTTTATATAAAGCTTCATGGAACACACCAACAACATGCGGCTGCATAATTGGACTGTGGTCACGAATTTCTGTATCAGCATCGCAATAACGGATGAAGCTTTTTACCGGTGATCCTTTTTTCTCTGAACCATAGGATGAAAAGTTTGATCCATTTAATCCTAACCCAAGGACACCTGCCTCTGCTAACATTTTTCCAGCTAGGTTTGCACCTAGTCCTCCAATAGATTCTAGTCGTATTTCAAAGAAGCCTAATTCATTCTTCTTAGGTAAAATTGACATTACTATTTCCCCCCTCAGGAAAAATCAATAAAAATGATTACTAGATTAATTATATATTCCATTATACATGAATTCCGTGATTAATGTTACACTTTTTTCAAAAAAAATTATGATACACAAATATCATATTCCAAAAATAGCTTTATATGACAATGTTTTTTGTTGTTTTTCATATGTGTTACAGTATTTGTTTTGTATTATAACAGATTTAAATAATTATTTAAAAATGGTACTTTTTAACAATCAAGTTCCAAATTGAGTTTTATTGCAATAGTAATTGTATGGATGAAACGCTTACAAAACAACTGGTGATGGCTGGAAAGTCAATCATATTTATTTTTTTACGATTATTTTAATCTGTTTCATTGGTGTGTTAAAAGTATAGAAAATATTCAATATTTTGCAGCGCAAAAAAAAGAGACAAGCTTATAGTTTAAAGCCAGCCTCTGTCATATTGTATTGGTGCTTCTAGAGGGACATTTAACTGCTTTGCTGCAAGATATGGCCAATATGGATTTCTTAAAAGCTCTCTTGCAAAAAAAATAAGATCTGCTCTACCACTTTTCAATATTTCTTCAGCATGAAGACTTGATGTAATTAATCCAACAGCACCTGTGTAGATGCCTGTATGGCTTATCCGCAAATTGCACTTGATAACCCGGATAAACGTCAATCTTTGCATCCGGTATTAAACCGCCGGAACTGCAATCTATTAAATCCACACCCTGTTTTTTCATTTCTATCGCATAATCATAATAGTTTACAACTGTTAAACCTTCGGGATGATAATCTGAAGCTGAAATTCGAACAAATAAAGGACCGTCCCATTCTTTTTTTACCGCTTCTATTACTTCCTTTAAGAGACGATAACGATTTTCTGGCGATGACCCGTATTCATCATTTCTTTTATTCGTTAGCGGAGAAAGAAATTCATGGAGTAAATATCCATGGGCCGCATGAATTTCGATTGCATCAAAGCCAGCTTGTTTCACACGGCGGGCTGCCGCTTGAAAGGCTGAAATCGTGTCTTGAATATCTGTTTTTGTCATTTCCTTCGGTGTTTTTATTTTCTCATTAAAAGGAATGGGAGATGGAGCCAATATTTCACCATCAACGGTCGCTTTTCTACCGGCATGCTGCAATTGGATTCCAACTTTCGCCCCATGTTCATGGCAGCGATCAACGATTATTTTTAATCCCTCAATCTGTTCATCGCCCCAAATTCCAAGGTCATGGTTTGAAATTCGACCTTGTGGTGTAACTGCCGTTGCCTCGACGATGATGAGCCCCACTTGCCCAACAGCTCGACTAGTATAATGGGTGATGTGCCAATTTTGCACCTTTCCATCTTCCATATGAGAGGAGTACATACACATCGGTGACATGACAATTCTATTTTTGAACGTCGTATTTTTAATTGTAAATGGAGAAAAAAGTGCTGTAGTCATTCAGAAATTCCCCCTTCATCTATTATCTATTAACTTGAAGCTTATAAAAATCATGAGCAATAGTAACACTTGAAAATACTTGCTGGGCTTCTTCCAATAAGGCGTCTATATCATTTCCTTGGTACCTCGAACTAATATGAGTTAAAACGAGCGCTTTGGCCTTTGCTTCTTTGGCAACTTGTGCCGCACCGGTTGTCGTTGAATGGAAATAATCATAAGCAATCGTTTCATCCTCTTTCCCAAAAGTAGCTTCATGCACAAGTAAATCCACTTCATATGCAAGCTCAATCGCCTTTTGATTGAAGCGTGTATCTCCTAGAATCGCAAGCTTTCTACCGGGTTTATCTGGACCAACGAAATCTGCACCATTGATTTTCGTTCCATCTTCCAATACTATCTCTCCACCAGCCTTTATCTTTTGATAAATTGGGCCAGGTGAAATTCCCAGCTTTTTCAGTTTATCTACTTCGAGTGCTCCTTTTAGATCCTTTTCAACAACACGATAGCCGTAGCTTGTGATTCCGTGTTCCAGCTTTCCTGCGGTCACGATGAACTGATGGTCATCAAAGATAACCCCATCTTCAATCTCAACAATTTCAATTGGATATTTTAAATGGGTAGTACTTACGCGAAGAGAAACTTCCACATATTCCTTAATTCCCCTTGGACCATAAATCGTTAATAAGGATGTCCCGTCTTGAAATGATCGACTGCCTAACAGACCGGGCAAGCCAAATAAATGATCACCGTGTAGATGGGTAATAAATATTTTTTCGATTTTGCGTGGTTTAATCGATGTATGTAAAATTTGGTGCTGGGTTGCTTCCCCACAATCGAACAGCCAGGTTGTTCCTCTTTCCTGCGCGAGGTCGAGGGCGATCGCCGATACATTCCGTTCCTTCGCAGGGACACCCGCACCTGTCCCTAAAAATGTTAATTCCAAAACCGTCATTCCTCCTTTCCCCACTTATAATCTTGTAAAAAATCCTTTTGGAAGCTAGTTGTAGGGGTATTAGCTTGAGGTGGTTTTGTTAAACCTTTAACGATAATGTCATCCCCATACTTTTCTTTAAGCTTTTCCATTGTATTAATTAAAGGTTCATCCTTCGCTTCTTCTTCAAATGTAAAAAGATTAAGCTGTTTTGTTAAATCATTCTTCTCTTCCAGGTCCTGTGCCGTAATCCCCAGTAAGCGAATCGGTTCTTCGGTCCAATGCTTTTTAAATAAATACCATGCAGCATTAAAAATATCTTCTTTTGCATGAATCGCATATTTAAGCTTACGACTTCTTGTCACTGTTTCTCGGTTAAAATAGCGAATTGTAATTTGGATATTCCAGGAAACAACATGATGTCGTTGCATTCTTCGCTCAACAGATGCGGCTAAACGGTTTAAAACCCCTTTAATCTCTTCTTCATCCGTCGTATCAGCCCTTAATGTTGTTGAATTACCGATACTTTTAAACTCAGAAACTGCATCAGGATCAACAGGGCGAAGGTCCACTCCGTTTGCTCTTTCCTTTAAACGAATGCCATTTATCCCTAACAGTTGTTTTAACTGGTAGTCATTCGCTTTTGCCAGTTCTTCAATTGTCGTAATCCCAATTTTATTCAATTTCTCAGCCGTCCGTTTGCCAATACCATGCATATTTTCAACCTTTAACGGCCAAAGCTTGGATGGTACGTCCCGCATTCGTAAAATTGTGATGCCAAGCGGCTTCTTCATATCAGAAGCCGTTTTGGCAAGAAATTTATTGGGTGCAATTCCAATACTGCAAGGTAACTGTAATTCAGTTAAAATTTCCGCTTGGATTTTTTTCGCTATTTCAATCGGCGAACCTAAGTTTTTACAGTCTGTAATATCCATATAGCCCTCATCAATCGATACCGGTTGAATAAGGGAACTATATTTTGCAAGAATTTTAAACATAGAAATAGAAGCTTTTCGATATTTTTCAAAATCAGGCGGCAAAACAATAAGCTCTGGGCATAGCTTTTTTGCTTCCCAAAGCGGCATTGTTGTTTTAACACCTTTCGCTCTTGCTTCATAGCTGCAAGTAACGATGATTCCACGCCGTTCCTCAGGATTACCAGCCACTGCAAGCGGCCTCCCTTTTAATGTAGGATTATACGCCACTTCAACGGATGCATAAAAACTGTTCATATCCACATGAAGAATAACCCGGCCCTTTTTTGGATAAAAATTATCCATTTGCTACTTCTTTAATAATGGACACTACAAGTTCAGCCGTCTTCACTAATTCTTCAATCCTCATTTTTTCATTCGTCGTATGAATATCCTCATAGCCGACAGCAAGGTTCACCGTAGGAATTCCATGTCCAACAAAGACATTGGCATCGCTGCCCCCTCCGGAATGTTCAAGCTTTGGTGTGCGGCCAATGTTTGTAATGGCTTTTTTAGCTAATTCAACAACATGGTCTCCGTCACCATATTTAAATCCAGGATACATGACTTCAACATCGACAACAGCTTCACCACCCATTTCCTTTGCCGTTGTTTCAAATGCTTCTTTCATTTTGGCAACCTGAGCATGCATTTTTTCATCAATTAAGGAACGTGCTTCCGCTAATATTTCAACATAATCGCAGACGATATTCGTTTGGCTTCCACCCTCAAATCTGCCAATATTAGCAGTAGTCTCTTCATCGATTCTCCCTAAAGGCATTTTAGATATTGCTTTAGCGGCAATCGTGATTGCTGAAACCCCTTTTTCCGGGGCAACACCGGCATGAGCTGTTTTCCCTTTAATAACGGTTTTAATTTTCGCTTGCGTTGGTGCAGCAACAACGATATTGCCAACGTCCCCGTCGCTGTCCAATGCATAGCCAAATTTGGCAGTCATTAAAGCGGGATCGAGTGCTTTCGCCCCTACAAGGCCTGATTCTTCACCAACAGTAATGACAAATTCAATTGTCCCATGTTCAATATTTTGTTCTTTTAATACTTTGATTGCTTCAAGCATCGCCGCTAAGCCGGCCTTATCATCTGCACCTAAAATGGTCGTCCCATCCGTTACAATACGGTCCCCTTTAATGGAAGGTTTTACACCCTTTCCAGGGACAACAGTATCCATGTGAGAAGTAAAATAAATGGTATCAACGTCTTTTGTCCCTTGAAGTGTGCATACTAAGTTGCCGGCTCCATGACCTGTCTGTGCCGTAGTATCTTTTTCAACGACATTTAACCCAAGCTCTTGAAATTTCTTTGTTAATACTTTTGCGATTTCCGCTTCAAATTTGGTTTCAGAATCTACTTGAACAAGCTCCATAAATTCTTGAACGATACGGTCTTTATTTATCATGATGAGGTTCCTCCTACTGTTAACATTTACCTTATAATTATATAACTATTGAGCGGGATTACCAAATTAAAAACGATGTACACCTTCCGCACATCGCTTTTTCAAATTCCCTACTAGTTACTTAGTTCCTTTGCTAACTTTTCTATTTCTTCTCTGGATAATCCAGAAGTGCGCATAATAATCTGAATATCCACACCTTCTTTTAGTAAATTACGTGCCATTTCAATCTTTCCTTCAATTTTCCCTTCGATCTTGCCTTCAATTCTTCCCTTAATTAACCCTTCTTCAATTCCATCACCACGAATTGATACGATATCCTTTAATGCCTTCTCCCGTGCTTCGTATTGCATTCTTGTTTCTAGGTCTAAGC
>JAEWMK010000377.1 GCA_023457235.1 Bacillota bacterium | reverse complement strand
TTTGAAACTCGATTGCTTGGTTTTGCTATACCTTGGTAAATCCCTTATAAAATAATGACAATGGAACATCAAATTGAAATCCTTGGTTTCAATTTTAGGCTAAAGTGCAAGTATGAATAATTCAGGTTTTATAATGTTAACAAATAATTGTCAATAAAATAAAAAAGCAGGTGTAAACCGATTGTCCTCGATTACACCCGCCGATTTCAACAAGCTTGGTCCGCACTTATCCTTGAACTGACTTGATAACCGGACGATCTTCAGGGAAAAGATTGTATGCACCATGCATGGCAGGCCCAACAAATTCGTTTAGTTTCCAGCCATGTTTAATCGCAGCAGCTACAAATTCTTTTGCATGTAATACCGTATCAAAAACAGATTTTCCTTTTGCTAGGTTGGCCGTAACAGCCGCAGCAAAGGTGCAGCCTGCACCATGATTATAGGTTGTGTCTATTTTTTCTGTTTCAAGGAGGGTAAACTCCGTTCCATCATAGAATAAATCAACAGCCTTCTCATGCTGTAAAGCCCTTCCTCCTTTTACGACCACATTCTTAGCACCCAGTTCATTAATTTTGACGGCAGCTTTTTTCATGTCCTCAATTGTTTTGATAGGACCTAATTGTGATAGTTGCCCCGCTTCAAAAAGATTAGGAGTAACAATTAAAGCCCTTGGCAAAAGGAGATCGCGACATGCATCAACTGTCTCGGGAAGAAGTACCTCATCCTCCCCTTTACATACCATAACAGGGTCAATCACCACATTTTTTAATGCGTATTGATCGATATATTTTGCACCAAGCTCTACAATTTCTACGGAACCGAGCATACCTGTTTTCATTGCATCTAATCCAATTGAAAAGGCACATTTCAGCTGACTTTCGACTATCTCCGTTGAAATCGGGAATACATCATGCTTCCATGAGGCATCAGGATCCATTGTGACAATTGAAGTAAGTGCTGTCACCCCATACATTCCATGTTCCTGGAATGTCTTCAGATCCGCTTGTATTCCTGCACCACCGCTTGTGTCTGAACCAGCAAGTGTCAAAGTCTTTTTCATACTTATTAATTAGCCTCCTCCATTTTTTCCATATCATAAGAATGTTGATTAGTGTTCTTTTTAGAACTCTTTACCTTATATGCAATAAATAGTATACCAAACCAAATAGGTACCATGTAAAGTGAATTTCTGAAATTCAGAAGGATCACGGGGACGGTTCTCATGTTCCACTTGCGTAACTCCAATAGGAAAGCCTAATTTCTCAACTTTAATGCTGAGAAATTAGGCTTTTTTCTAGAATTTTATCTTCTTTTTTTCCTACTTTGTTCTTTTAAAAATTTCCTAGCATTTTTCATGCCACCCATGCTACTAAACATTTCATTTAACTTTTCTTTTTCAATCATTTTAGAATTCAAGCCATCATACTTAGTTTCCCTACCAAGTTTTCTGTAACTCTCTAGCCTCTCTGCCGACAAAATACCATCCTTAATCGCTTTTTGCACTGCACAGTTAGGCTCACTTTCATGGGTACAATCGTTAAAACGACAATTAGAAGCAAGCTCAGCAATATCAGCAAATGATTTCGATAAATCAGCACTAATAATACCAAGTTCTCTCATTCCCGGAGTGTCTATGACAACACCTAAATTCGGCAACACGATCAGTTCACGTCTTGTAGTAGTATGCCTGCCCTTATCGTCATTTCTTGTCTCTTTCGTTTCTAATATAGTTTGTCCGAGAAGACGATTAATTAAGGATGATTTCCCAACTCCAGATGAGCCAATAAATGCTATTGTCCGGCCACTAGAAAGATAACTTTTTAATGGTTGATATCCATCATCAGAAATACTTGTTGTTACAAGCACATCTACACCAAATGCGATAGATGATATTTCGTTAAGTCTTCCCTCTATTTCCTGACATAGATCGGATTTTGTAAGCACAATAACCGGCGTTGCACCGCTATCCCAAGCGATAGAAAGGTAGCGCTCTAGCCTACGAAGATTAAAATCATTGTTCAGTGACATACAAATGAAAACTGTATCAATGTTAGCAGCAACAACTTGTGTATCTTGTGTAGAACCTGCTATTTTTCGTGCAAAAACACTTTTCCGTGTTAGTACATGGTGAATAATACCGTTGCCATTTGAGGTATCCGTTCGGTCAATCATAACAAAATCTCCAACAGCAGGATATTCAGACAGTTCCTTTACACTGTGGTGAAGCTTTCCAGATATAGTAGCTGCAATTTCACCTTTTTCCGTTAAAACCTTATACATATTTTTAGATTGGGATGAAATTCGACCTATATAAAGATCTTTATATTGATTGGCTTCCAGTATAAATCTTTCAGTAAGCCCTAAATTTTTCATATCTATTTTATTCAACTTGATTTCCTCCTAAAGTTTTTGATTATAACCTTTGGGAGGTTCCATGCATTAATTTATTTTGCACATACCTCCCCGTTTGTTACAATCTCAGGCATTTGCTTGCTATTCATAAAATAACATCCCCTTTCCCTTTTTATTACGTTCACTATATCATAATTTATGAAGTTTTTCCCGCTTCGATTAGTACTTTGTTTCGCCCCAAAAATATAGCTAATATGATAATGAATACCCCTGTTCCTACTAGCAGCCATTCAATTTTAATGAAATCTGCAATTGGACCAAATATAAGCATTCCAAGCGGCATCATCGACGTTGAAATCATCCCCATTACACCAAAAACTCTACCTAAATACTCCTCTTCTATTTTTTCCTGTAATAAAACCGTACCTAGTGTACTAAAAAATGGCATAACCACTCCGAATAAAGCCATAAAAGCTAAATAAACCCA
>JAEWMK010000376.1 GCA_023457235.1 Bacillota bacterium | reverse complement strand
GTTTAGGCATCCGTAACCCTGCTTCCCTCATAAGCTCGAAAGCCGTTTCCATAATAACAGCCTCTAACAATACAGGATATGGAACAATCTCACGACCGGAAGCAATCGTTAACGCTAACGAAGTAGGAATCATCTCTTGATGGAAGCTTGCCAACATGACATAAAACGATGGCAAAGTTAGACTTAATATAAATGCTATGTAGCGGATAATTCTATAAAAAGTAGCCGTATAATATCTGGAATAATAATCATCACTTGCTTGAAGGAATTGCCAAAAGTAGGCTGGCGCAATTAACACAAACGGCGTATTATCAACAAAGATAGCCACTCTACCTTCAAGAATGGAGGCTGCTACTTTATCAGGTCGTTCTGTGCTTTGAATAGTTGGAAATGGTGAAAGCGGTGCGTCCTCAATCAATTCTTCAATGTAGCCACTTTCTAAGATGGAATCAATTTCTATTTTTTGCAGTCTACTTTTTAACTCTTTTAGGAGTTCCTCTTTTACGGTACCTTTCAAATAAGCAATATTTATATCTGTTTTTGATTTTGTTCCAATTTGCATCTCCTCTATTCTAAGTAGCGGATCTCGGATACGACGGCGGACTAGGGCTGTGTTCGATCGTAGGTTTTCTACAAACCCATCGCGAGGTCCCCTAACAACTTGTTCTGCGACAGGTTCGTCTACGGAACGTGTATCCCAACCTCTTGTTGAAACAGAAAAGGCTTCTTTGCTGCCGTCAATAAAAAAAACAGTATTACCTGATAAGATATCTTCAATACCTTTTTCAACTTGTTTTATAATACTTGTTGAAGGATGAAAAACTAAATTTTCAACTATTTTTTTTGTAATGTCTTCTTTAATAGGACCAACTTCACTATTCACAATCAATTCTGACGTTTTATAAAACGCTACTTCCATTACGTTTTGAATTTCTTGGGTATTTACAAGACCATCCGTATAAAAACAGACCGTCCGAATATCTGTATGTGCATGAAAAATAAATTCCCTTTTTGCGAAATCAACACTATCCTCAAGGATAGATTTAATAATTTTAATATTCTCATCTATATTTTCCGTAAATTCTTTTTGGAGCATTTCTTTTATTGAATTGTAGTCCATATAAGTACCCCTTCATACATTCCTATTATTTTCTTTCCTTTTCGACAATGTTTTATTCAATATTTGGATAAATACAGTACAAAAGGGGAAAAATGGTGAATGAATTTCTAATAATTTTTCATGTAAGGGAGTTATTTATGTGGATTTGTATCATTCATGGATATACGTACATGTTTTAAATACAACCCCGTTTTTGTGGACAGTGGTAATTGCGGTTTTTGCCTTTAATTTTTTAGGCCCTATACTCATTTGGTTTGTGATGAATAGTAAAAGTATTCCAATTTTAAATAAATTTTCTCAAAAAAAAGAAAAAGAGCCTACTGGTTAACAGGTAGACTCTGGAGCTTCATTTATAGTTGGTATTCCTAAATATTCTTCAATTTTATTCTCAATTTGCTCTTGGGTTGGTTCAATTCCTTCAAATGGGAATGTCAATTCTCTGACGAACTGTCCTTTTTTAGTTACATGTATTGCCGCTGTTTTTGCAATTTGGCTATATTCAACATGAAAAACATAGCCATCCCGCTCAATCGCACCCATGACATTACCACCTTTCAGTTCTGTCGATTTATTTTAACCATATAGATTCATTTATATTTCTTTTTCGATTAGTTTTGTATTCCCATGTCAACATTTACTGAAATCGAAGGCGTGTAAAACTTTGTTTTTATCATAAACTATATTCAATTCTTCGAAAGGGGAATGCGAATATGAATGCTGTGGATTATGACAAAGCATTGTTTTATATGAATAGGGGAGAATGGGATAATTTACTGATATTAATGGTGCGTACAAAGGATGATTTTTTATCAAAAAAGATTGAACAATTCCTCCATGCCTGTAATTTCAGTCGAGATTATTCAATTATCGAGAATAAAGCGTATCATCTTCTTACGTATGTGGACCATGCCTTATCACATGTTCCATCTTCCACTTCCGTTTATAGCTAATTGTTAGTATGATTTAATAAATTTTAATATATACGAGTAAATTTAAGGAAGGTGTCATTATGACGGCCTTCCTTTTTGGGATTCCATCCTTATTTCTTTCGTTGTATACAAATATTGTGTTCTTTTTTTGGAAAACATATTACTTGAGGTGAATATTATGGACATTAGACCAACAGAAGATGATATTGAGTTACAGGATACGTTAAATAATTTGAATGGAAAATTAATTCACATTACCAAAGAGGTCAATCGTGATACGGATAAAACAACGATGACTCTTTCTCGGGCCAATCTGCATGAACGGCCTCCAACTATTGACGGTTATGTATCTCCTTATGTTTTACAAATACATGGAAAAGGAAGAATCGGTACTTCATCTGCCCAATATGAACAAATACCATATGAGACATATGAAATCCCTTTGACCAATAAACTCCATACCCATGTACAACCGAACCATATATCGATCAAAACGGAGGACGGCACTTATACGATTTCGTACCATTAATAAGAAAACCCGCTTTGAAAGCGGGTTTTTCTTTATTTTGTTACGAGTAATTGATCAATCTTTTTCATTAAATCCGTGCTAATTTCATTCAATTTTGCGATACTATTATCAAGTGAGTTGCCTTTAACACCAAAATAGAATTTCACCTTTGGTTCGGTGCCGGATGGACGCAGGCAGAACCAAGAACCGTCTTCAAGAATGTATTTTAGAACATTTGATTTTGGCAGATTGATTTTTTCAGCTTCCCCGCTCTGTCCTTTTTCCACAACCTTTTTCTCGCTCATTAAATAATCCTCAATTTGAACAACTTGTAATTGACCCATTTCGGCTGGAGGATTTTTGCGGAATGTCGCTAATATCTCTTGAATTTGTTCGGCCCCTTCTTTTCCTTTTAATATTAATGATTTTAATCCTTCGCGGTAAAAACCATATTTGGCATACAGGTCAAGTAGTGCATCATATAACGTCTTGCCTTGCTTTTTATAGTAGGCAGCAACCTCAACGGCTAATATTGCCGCTTGAACCGCATCTTTATCCCTTGCAAAATCACCGATTAAATAGCCATAGCTTTCTTCGTAGCCAAATTGGAATGTGTACTCTCCGCTTTGTTCATATTCTTTAATTTTTTCACCGATGAATTTAAATCCGGTTAGCGTATCGATTGTATCCAAACCATAATCTTCAGCAATCGCACGACCGAATTCAGACGTTACAATTGTTTTCAAGACTACGCCGTTTGAAGGTAAGATGCCTTTCGCTTTTTTCTCTGATAACAAATAGTGAAGTAAGATTCCTCCGGTTTGATTCCCTGTTAAAATTTCGTAATCACCGGAGCTGTTTTTGACTGCAATTCCAAGGCGGTCTGCATCAGGGTCAGTTCCGATTAACAAATCAGCATCAACCTTCATGCCTTCTTTAATCGCCAATTCAAAAGCAGCATGCTCTTCCGGATTCGGAGATTTCACAGTTGAAAAATTAGAGTCAGGGAGCTCCTGCTCTTTCACGATTGTTACATTTTTAAATGCTAATGCTTCCAGTCCCGCACGAACAGGTTTATTTGCTGTCCCGTGTAAAGGCGTAAAGACAACTTTGACATTGTTTTCTTCAAACAATTGTGGGTTAAGTGAAATGGTTTTCACTTGCTCGATATAAACTTTATCGATATTTTCACCAATGATATGTAACAGGCCTTTCGCCTTTAACTCCTCTTCCCGTGCCACTTCAATCGTTAATTCATTTTCAACTTCATTGACTTTTTCGATTACCTTATCCGCAGCTGCCGGTGGTAATTGGCACCCATCTGAGCCATATACTTTAAAACCATTATATTCTGGCGGATTATGGCTTGCCGTAATGACGATTCCGGAATAGGCATGTAAGTATCGCACTGCAAATGAAAGCTCCGGAGTCGGTCTTAACTCATCAAAAACATAGGTTTGAATACCGTGGTAACCTAATGTTTTTGCAGCCTCCATCGCAAATTCAGGAGATTTATGGCGACAGTCATATGCAATCACTACGCCTCGTGCTTTTGCTTCCTCACCATTAGCTTCTATGTATCTTGCCAGTCCTTCTGCGGCTTTGCGAATCGTATAGACATTCATCCGATTTGTACCTGGACCTATTTCCCCACGCATTCCACCAGTTCCAAATTCTAAATTTTTATAAAAGCTATCCTCTAGCCATTTCTCATCGTCTTTTTTATTATGTAAAATTTGTTTGAGCTCCTCTTCCAAATTCCCATAGGTAGCCCATCGTTCATACTGCTCTTTCCAGTTCATCAAATTTCCTCCCACTTCAATAATTTCTTTAATTTGATTTTCTTTTTTACCTCTTCTAATAGTATTTATATTTTCCCACATCATTCTCCTTTTAATTTTATTATTTTGTAACAATAAATTCACAAGTAATTTTTTAGGTGATATACTTAGGTCTAAAACAAAGCAGTATGTTCTGAATATTTTTACTACAGGGGGATTAACTAAAGTGAACTGGAGATCACCATATATATTACTAGTCATTGCAGCTTTATTATGGGGAGGTAACTTTGTGATTGGAAGAGGATTTGCAGCCACAATGCCGCCCTTTACATTAGCTTTTATCCGCTGGGTGGTCGCTTTTTTATTCTTTTTGCCTTTTGCAAAAAACGAGCTTGTGGCGAACATTCCATTATGGAAAAAGGAATGGAAAACATTATTTTGGATGTCATTAACAGGAATCGTTGGGTTCAATACGCTTTTGTATATTGCCGTCCACTATACAACATCTATTAATGCAGCTCTTATTAACGCGCCAACACCAGCCTTAATCGCACTCTTATCATTTTTATTTTTAAAAGAAAAAGTCTATACAAGACATATGATCGGGATTGTTTTTTCGATCATTGGTGTAACTTGGATCGTTAGCCGTGGTTCACTTGAAGCGCTTCTATCCTTTTCCATTAATAAAGGGGAGCTTTGGATGCTTGTTGCGATTACTTCCTGGTCCATTTATTCAGTCATCGTTAAGAAAAATACAGGCAAGCTGCCGGCTGCCGGTTCGTTCCTAGTTACGATTATCATCGGCATGATTATTCTGGCACCATTTGCTATGTATGAATGGATCGTCGATAAACCAATGACAATAACCTTTACATCCATTTTGGGATTTCTATATATTGGGATTTTCGCTTCCATTGTTGCATTTTTGAGCTGGAATAAAGCGGTAGCTGATCTTGGTCCAGGAAAGGCTGCCCCATTTTTAAACCTAATCCCTGTTTTTGCATCTATATTTGCCATTTCATTTATCGGAGAATCGTTAACATCTGCCCAGTTAATCGGTGGTGCGATAACGATATTAGGAGTATTAGTTACTACAGGTGTATTTATTAGAAAAACACCTATCGCTACTATTCAAAATCAAGAAAACAAGTTAAAAGCGTAGTATTAAAAGGTGGGGATTAAAACAATCCCCACTTTTTCTTTGCAACCTTTTGTTTTCCTTCTATTAACGATTTTAATCTGGCTGGATAATTTGTAATAATTCCGCTCACTCCATAATCAATCATTCTTTTCATATTTTCCTCTGAATTACACGTCCACGTGTATACCTTTAAACCATTTTCAATTGCTATCCTAACATCTTCAGCACGCAGTGCTCTCTGATCAGGGTGTAATGACTCGACCGGAAGCCCGAAGAGTTTTGCAAAACCTGCATGATCCACTAGATTTTCAAAATATAACAGGCCAATTTTAATGTTTCGATTTTGTTTTTTTAACCGATGCAAGCACTGATGGTCAAAGGAAGAGACAATTACTGTGTTAACTCGATCATAACGCACTAAAAGGTTTAAAAGCTTTTCTTCAATGCCCACATAGAAGGATGGTATATTTTTTATTTCGATATTTATTAATATCTCTTTTGGTACAAGTTCGAATACTTCCTCTAAAAGTGGTATTTTCTCACCTTTATATTTATTTGAAAACCAACTGCCAGCATCATATTTTTTCAACTCTGCCGTTGTCATTTCACGAATGAGCCCTTCGCCATCCGTAGTCCTTTTTATATTCTCATCGTGGATAACCGCTAATTGTCCATCTTTCGTTAAATGCACATCTAATTCAATACCATCACATCCCTGCTTTAAACCTAATTGAAAGGCTGCCAATGTATTTTCCGGTGCTTCACCCGATGCTCCGCGATGCGCAATAATTAAAGGCCGATTTTTTTTCATCAAAATAATCCCTTCCCTTCCATTAATAATGTATGCCTTATTCTACAAAACAAGTAATATTAAGTGATTGTATTTCAGCGAAAATCATGGTATAGTGACATTAAATTCAATAAAACACAGTATATTGATAGGTTTTATACGTTTTATCCTAATTAGGGAGAGTGTAACAAATGGGACGTGAATTTATCGAGTTATTTGATGATTGGGCAGAAAGCTATGACAATACTGTAGTAGGTCATGATGAAGAATATAAAGAAGTGTTTGAAGGCTATGATGAGATTTTAGAAGAGGTTGCTTCAAAAGTGAATGGAACGGTCATTGAATTTGGTGTTGGGACAGGCAACCTGTCTAAAAAACTGCTTGAAAAAGGCCATAATGTGATTGGTATTGAGCCTTCTAAAGAAATGCGGACAATGGCAAAGCAGAAAGTGCCTACTCTTACCTTACTTGATGGCGACTTTCTAAACTTACCAGAACTAAATGTTAAAATTGATGCGATTGTAAGTACTTGGGCTTTCCACCATCTTACTGATGAAGAAAAAAACGTGGCGATCGAAAAATATAGCCATTTACTCGAAAAAGGCGGAAAAGTTGTATTTGCAGATACTGTCTATGAAAATTTAGATGCAAAACGTGCTATAATAGAGGATGCGGAACAAAAAGGCTTCAAAAATTTGGTTGATGACTTAAATCGTGAATATTATACAATGAAAGATGTATTTCGTGAACAATTTACCGAACATGGTTTCTATGTAACTTTCAAACAATTAAACAAATTCGTTTGGTTAATAGAGGCCGAAAAACAATAAGTTGGAGGTCTGTTTAGATGCAAAAAATGAATGTTGAAAGTTTCAACCTTGATCACACAAAAGTAAAGGCACCATACGTACGTTTAGTCGGAACAACTGAAGGTGTTAATGGCGATAAAGTATACAAGTACGATATTCGTTTTTGCCAGCCGAATAAAGAGCACATGGAGATGCCTTCTCTTCACTCTTTAGAGCATATGATGGCTGAATTTATTCGCAATCACTTAGATTGTGTTTTGGATATTGGCCCAATGGGATGCCAAACTGGATTTTATCTTCAAGTAATCAACCATTCGAATTATGAAGAAATTCTAGATGTATTAGAAAAAACATTGAATGATGTTTTAACTGCAACAGAGGTGCCTGCTTGTAATGAAATCCAATGCGGATGGGCTGCAAGCCACAGCTTAGAAGGTGCTAAAGAAGTTGCTAAAAATATGCTTGCCTATAAAGATGAATGGACAATAGTGTTCGCTTAAGAAAAGCGGAAGCGCCCGTTTGGGACACGGGGTCAGACCCTTGACCCACTTTGGTTGTTTTGGCGTTGTCACATAAAGACAACGCCAATATTACTTTGTTAAAACCAACTATTCATCTCGGAAAACATTATATTTGTATTTACATTGTACTTTTAACATAAATTCTTGGGGTGCAAAAAATGAAATATTATAAACATATACATGAACTAATCGGGAATACCCCGTTAGTTGAAATAACTCAATTTGAACTACCTGAAGGTGTCCGCCTCTTTGCTAAGCTTGAATATTTAAATCCAGGCGGAAGTGTAAAAGATCGGCTTGGTAAAAAGCTGTTGCAAACAGCCCTAGAAAAAGGCCATATTTCCGCTGGCGGTACAATTATTGAACCTACGGCAGGTAATACCGGAATTGGGCTTGCACTAGCGGCTATTGGTACAGGAATTAACGTTATGTTTGTAGTTCCGGAAAAATTCAGCGTTGAAAAGCAAGAGCTCATGTGCGCTTTAGGAGCTACAGTGATCAATACGCCAACAAAGGATGGGATGACAGGAGCCATCGCTAAAACAAAGGAGCTTTTAATTGACATCCCTAATTCTTATTGCCCCCAGCAATTTGAAAATCCGGCTAATCCAGAAACCTATTTTGAAACATTAGGCCCTGAAATCTGGGAAGCATTAGATGGTCAGATTAATATCTTTGTTGCAGGAGCTGGTTCAGGTG
>JAEWMK010000375.1 GCA_023457235.1 Bacillota bacterium | reverse complement strand
GATTTAGATAGAGTAAAAGGTGT
Organism: Bacillota bacterium; assembly: GCA_023457235.1. Taxonomy (GTDB): domain Bacteria; phylum Bacillota; class Bacilli; order Bacillales; family Bacillaceae_J; genus Schinkia. Next base: position 19,698 of record JAEWMK010000375.1, on the reverse strand, counting down.
TGGATATCTATTTGAAATTGACTCAACACCTGCAGATATTCATTTAGTTTCAATCGACAGAAAGACTATCCTTGGTCCTCCAACTCTTTACATAGTAAAAGATGTATTTAGCAGAATGATTGCTGGATTTCATGTAACCGTATCCCCACCTTCGTATATTGAAGAGGCAGTTGCATTGGAAAATGCCGCTACAAACAAAGCTGAATTTTGCAGTAAATATGAAATTGATATAGACGAGGAAGAATGGCCATGTCATCATTTGCCACAATTTTTAGCTGGTGATAGGGCTGAATTAAAAAGCAAAAAGGCAGAGAACTTCGTAAATTTGAAAGTTGATGTTCAAAATGCTCCATCCTATCGGGGAGATTTAAAACCACACGTGGAACAACATTTTAATAAGACAAATGAAGAAATTAGACAATTACTTTCTCTTGCAGGTGCAAAACAATCTCAACCTAAAAAACGAGGAGATAGCGACCCTGAACGTAATGCTGCTTTAACACTATATGAATTTACTCAGTTTATGATTATCCAAATTATTACATACAATAAAAGCGCATTACCAAAAGACTATTTTGTGACTCAAGAAATGTTTATAGATAAGGTAGAACTGTCCCCAATTGAAGTTTGGAAATGGGGTAAGAAAAAGACTCTTCTTCATGAAGAGCCTAGAAACGTAATCTTATATAATTTATTACCGAGAGAAAAAGGAAAGGTAACTCGAAGAGGAATTGAAACTAATAAAATGTGCTATACAAGTGAAGTTGGCTTAAAACAAGGGTGGTTTGAAGAGGAAATGATTGACGGACAAGAAAATATTGAAATCTGTTTTGACCCACGTAACGTTAGTAGTATTTTTATTCGTTTAAAAAAGGGAAATTTTATTCAGTGTTATCTGACCTCCAAATATAAGGAATATGAAGGATTACACATTGAAGATGTAAAAGCAATTATGAGATATAAAATGGAAAAACTAGAGAAAAAGGAAATTGAAGAAAAACAGCATAAAGCTGAATTACACGCGTATGCTAGAAAACTAGCTGAAGATGCAAAAGCGGAAACTAAGTCTGCAACAAAGGAAATGAGTTATTATGAACGACAACAAGGTAAAAGGGAAACAAAGAAATCAGATGGAAGGGTCATTGGAAGTCAAAATGCATTTACTGCAATAGCTAATCAAAAATCGGACAATGAATTAATTAAAACAGCTGAAATAGTTTCGTTTCCAGATAAACAAATACCGTTGAATAGTATTGAACAAAATAATATTCAAAATTTGTTTGAATCAAAATTTAAAGCTAGGAGAAGAAATAATGAATCTATGGAATGAAGGGTATGAAAAAATAGAAGGAGTTCATTGTTTTGCAGATTATAACGAACAAATTGTTCCGGAAAATCAGGGCAATCCATTTATCGAAGCAATTCCAAAACGATTGGGATTAGATGAATTTATTGATGCACTTCATTCTACTCCTGTCTTTAAACCTGAGTTTTTGAAATTGGGGGTTGAAGACCGGTTTGAGCTATCACAGCAAATTAAACCTAGCTTTTGGCTCCCTCTTCCTAGTCATTATATGAAGTATTTAGGTTTATACTCCATGATAAAAATTGGCTATCAAACAAGGAATCCATTATCTGCAATTTATAACAAACAATTTGCTATGGGTTGGGAGAATATTTTAAAAAATGGTTTAGATGAAGCTGGAGCAAATCTAGCTGGAAATATACCGACAGCACAGAGTTTATCAGAAATTGGCTTAAGTGGAATGGGAAAAAGCATGGTCTATAAACGAATGTTAAAGCAATTATTTCCACAAGTTATTCATCATCGCGAATATAAAGAAAGAAAATTGCTTATGACACAAGTTGTTTGGTTGCATATTGAATGCCCAAGTAGAAAATCTTTAGGTGCATTCTGTAGAAATTTTTATAAGGCAGTAGACGAAATATTAGGAAGTAACTTTTATGAAAAACATGGTGAAAAAGGGGGAACAGCTGATAATTTAAAAGGAAGAATGGTTAAAGTGGCTGCTCAGATAAATTTAGGTTTATTGATAATTGATGAAATACAAAATATACATAGAGCCCACTCTGGTGGGGATGAGACATTAATAAACTTTATTACAGAATTAGTGAATACAATCGGAATACCTACTATTATTATTGGTACATTTAAAGCAATGTATATCTATAAAAATTCATTAGCTAATTCACGTCGTGGTACTCCAACCTCATATATTGAAAATATCACCAGTTTTTTAGTCGAGGATAGCTGGGAATGGAATAAATTCATTGAAAGCCTATGGGACCTACAATATACGGTCAAATATACCCCTTTAACAGATGAACTTAAAGCTGCGATGTACTTTTATTCAATAGGTATTCCGGATTTCGCTGTTAAATTGTATATGCATGTCCAGCAAAAAGCAATGATAGATGGGGGAGATGAAAGGATAACAGTTTCCCTTATAAATGAGGTTGCGGCTAAAAGCTTACGTCTCTTTAAACCTATAGCGGAAAAAATAAGGAGTGGAGTAAAAGTTAATTTAAAAGAAATAGATGATATAGAGCCGGACTGGGATTCCTTTAATGATTATATTGAACAAGTTTCATTTAGGGTAAATGTTTATGGGAACCTCGCTCAGGATCATTCACGTTCATTACAAAGAAAAGATAAGGATACCATATTAGAGGAACTTACAAACTTTGCGTTAAACTTGGTATCAAATGCTGAGCTTGCTGAGTCTTTGGCCATGAGTGTTTATAATGCCACTGGTGGAATGGGAGATAAACAAGTAATGTTTAAACAAGTTGCACAATTAGTATTGGAAAGTAATCACCCAGTATCACAGGATAATGAGAAGGAATTGAATGATGAACAAGCCATTGCATTGCCTAAATTAATGAAGCCTAAAAAAATGAAACCACCTTTAGATGAATGGGACATCCGCTATATTGTAAAAGAGGGTCTAAAAAATGATCTTTCAGCTGAAGAGGCGCTTGAAGAGGCGAATATAGTTAGGGAATGGGATGATTTTTTGAAGTTTTGCATGTGAATCATACATTTAAAGAGGGATAGTTCATGATGAAGTTGTTATATTTTCCGGATCCTTATCCTGATGAGGATTTTAGGAGTATTATTTATCGTTATCACATTAGAACGGCTAATAAAAGATTTTCTAAGAGTAATATTGAATTATTTAGGAAAAAGTCATATAAAAATCCAATGTTTCCAACTTGTTTGTCTACTTTAATCAAAAATTTACCATTAGGGCATTCTTATAATATAAAAAGCTTTATATTTGATAACACTTGGTATGGTTTGATTAAGGCTTTTAGCAAAAAAGAGGATGACGAAAAATTTATGGCGGTATTTCGTGATGGATCAGATAATCATTTTTGGCTAACCAAAAAGTTTTCTAGTCTATTTTCGACTACAATAAAATATTGTCCAAATTGTATGATTGAAGATATCCAATCATACGGAGAAATGTATGTGCATAGAGATCACCAACTAAATTTTTTGGACTTTTGTCCAAAGCACTTTGTTCAGTTAATTGATAGGTGTGGGCATTGTAATGACTTACTTTGTAAAGAATATGCTGAGGATTTATTAAGAGTCCCTTACTGCAAACATGGACACTATCTTCTTAATAAAATACATAAATTAGATTTGGAAGATCCTATTATAAAAATAAAGTTAGATTTGTACAGAATCTTGATCTCAATTAGAGATAATAATTATTTATTATCACCTCAAAAAATACACCATAAATTATTAATGATGCTTTGGAAAAAAGGGTTTATACATTATAGGGGAAAAGTGTTAAATCAGAGATTAATAAACAGCATAGTTAGTGATTATCCAAAAAAGCTATTTGATGAAATAAATCTACCCCATAGTTATATAAAAAATAAATATTTTGTAAATAATTTTATCAGAAATAGCGATTTTCAGGTTGATATTGTGTTTTATTGTTTGTTAATACTATATTTGTATAAAACAATAGATAATTTAATTGAATTTGATGAGCCGTTAGCAAATCCAATTCCATTTGGAAATGGACCCTGGAAATGCCTTAATAAAATTTGCGAAAATAATAATAAAAGTACGATTTTTAAATGCAAACGAGTTCTTAAAAGTTCTGGAGGAATGTGTATAACGGGTGAATTTAGCTGTCCTTCTTGTGGCTATATTTATGTGAAAAGATGGCATCCAAACAAAAATATTAAGGAAAAGCCAATGGTTAAAACAATGGGTAATATATGGTATGAAAAGTTATTTGAGTTATACAGCAAAGGCTATTCCGCATATTCAATTTCAAAGATACTTCAGAGTTCTGAATTTGCAGTGAGAAGTAATCTAGAAAAGATAATAGGCACATCTAAAAAATTGGAAGATGAGAGTAAGAAAGATTCTTTTAATGAACTTCTTCAGAGCTTCCAGCAAGTAGCAGGTACACAAGAGTCTATAATGGAAAGAACAAAAAAATATAGATTAATTATACTTAATAAAGTCCTTAATGAGAATCCGGAGTCAAGAACAGATATATATAATGAATTAACAAAAGAATATAACTGGTTAAAAATACATGATAAGGAATGGCTTGAATCTGTAATTCCAGAACCTATTATACAAGGGGTAAAGAAAAGAAACTTTTCTCAGATGGATAAAGAATTAGCGAATAAAATTGAAAATATAGCAAACGAACTTTATGCCACTAATCGCTGTCAAATTAAAAAAGAAACTATTTTAAAACATCTCAATTCAACTGAAGTAAGTAGAATTAAGAGTATTCCTAATGAATTGCCTTTAAGTATAAGTACACTTAACAGCTCCATTGAATCTTTAAATAACCACTTCATTAGAAGACTTCCTTTTGTAATTGAAGAGTTGAAAAGTAAAGGGCTTAGAAATATAACATTTAATGCAATAGTAAGTCATGCGCCCATATTTAAAAAATGTGATAATGTTATGAAAAACAAAATAATAAACTTATTAGAAGGTAAAGATATTTAATGTTTATTTAAATTAGAAAAAGGAAAGTATTAATACTGCATTTACATATATTGGAGTGATAGTATTGATATTCTTTCCTTTTATTTATAAAGATGAACTTTTGTATAGTATCATAGCAAGATACCACGATTATTCAGGTAATGAAAATTATAAGACTTCTATGGAAGAATTATTCGGATCAAACAGTGTTTGTGCAGCAACGATTTTTCCCTCTCACTTATTTGAATTATGTAAAAGACTACCTACCCCTGCTTACTCTACCGATTATAAAATTTCCAAACATACACTTTTGCCCTATTATAGCCCGTTTATTCCAAACGAAAGATTACAAGAGTTGAAAATCATAATGTCTGAAAATAGTGGAACAGCACTATATATGAAATTAGGAAAAGTCTCAAGTACTGTGAAGAGTCCCGAGTATCTAAGATACTGTCCAGACTGTTTATTGGAGAATACCGCAGAGAATGGAGAGGTGTATTGGCATAGAGTTCACCAAGTAGAGGGCGTTTTAGTTTGTCCAAAGCACCATAGTTGGTTAATTCAATCCACTGTTCATTATTCTGAAAGGAAGAATAAGCATGAACTTGTCACACTTGAAAGAGCTTGTAAAGGATCTTATAAAATCTATAACTATAATCAGTTCGATTTTATTTTTAATCATCTTAAATTTATTGCAGAGCAAAGTTATTATTTATTAAATAATGAAATTAAGCCACTTGGACTTAATAGTATAAAGGATTTTTACATTAAAAGGTTGCAACAACAGGGATTAGCAACCACCACTGGAAAAATTCGATGGCTCGATCTTATTCCTAGATTCACTCAATTTTATGGGCAACGTCTATTAAAGGAATTAAATTGTTATCTTAGTTTAAATGATCAGGACACATGGTTTCATAAAATGTTAAGAAAGCCCAAAGTAAGCTGCCATCCATTAAGACATATCTTATTGCTGGGTTTTTTAAATGAAACAGTTTCATCATTGGTTAATAACATCAATAAAATAACATATGAACCATTTGGCAGTGGACCTTGGTATTGCTTAAATAAGGCTGCTGACCACTATCATAAACTAGTAATAGATTCATGCGTTATTACAAGGGACTATAAAACAGGCCAACCTGTAGGAACTTTTTCATGCTCTTGTGGTTTTGTGTACTCTAGAAAAGGACCAGATAAAGATAGTACTGATTGTTATAAGATTGGTCGAATAAAGGAATTTGGACGCGTATGGGAGCAAAAGTTGCTCGAATTAGCTCCTATGGATTTATCTTTGAGAAAAAAGGCAGAAATACTTGGGGTAGACCCTATGACAGTAAAAAATAAACTTGTACCTAAAGAAAGTAAAATCATTAAGAAGACTACAATTAGCAAAAGAGATGATTACAGGGACCAATGGATAAAGTTGATCCAAGATAACAGTAAAAAATTCGTTAACGAAATCCGCTCAATGAATCCTAAAATCTATACATGGCTATATAGAAATGATAAGGATTGGCTAAATAGTCATTATCCTGATTCAAAAAAATTAAATTCTAAAAATAACGAAAGAGTTGATTGGAACAAACGTGATCAAGATATAGCAATGAAAATTGAAATTATTGTAGAAGAAATCCTAGCTGAATCAAACAAGCTAATAAGAGTTACGAAGAATGAAATTGGTAGGCGTTTAGGCATGCTTTCTAATCTCGATAAATACATAGACAAAATGCCCCAAACTAAAAAGGTTTTAAACGAGAATGTTGAATCATTAGAGCAGTTCCAGATAAGGAGAATTAAATATGTTGCTAGCCGTTTGAGGGAAAATAAAACGTTTATTAAAGAATGGGAACTTATTCGAGCAGCTGGGCTAAGAAAGGAATACGCTGAGAAGTATAGAGGATTGATTGAACAGGAGGTTTCGGTAATAAACTAAAGGACTGTTGTTAAAAGTGTGGATTAAAAGCCTATTCTCTTGTTTAAATAAAACCAGGTAGTGAGTATTAATTAACTACCTGGTCCCAATTTTTATGATATTTCATACCTATCCATACCCCAAATTTGGTTGCATATTTCTAGGTATAAATTTTGCCTCTCATCGAGGTCTTGTTTTGTAAATTGATCTGGAAAAGCCTTAAAAGGTAGTTGGCTTCTTTGAATGTATTGATTAAAAGATGGATTATTTATATAGCATTGTTCGTTTAGTGATTTAGCTAGCAAATTTTGACCGTAATAATGCTTAACTTTGTCTTTATATTCATTTGCCCCTAAACTTTGATTAAAGCCTCTTGGCAACAGTATTAAGCCTCCAATACGATTACGGTATTCTGCAAAGGCTTCAGGTGAACTAAATTCATGCAGATGCCTCTCGTACTTATCCGCCCAAAGATGTTCGATTTCAAACGGTTTTTTAATTTCTCTAGAAATATAAGTTTGAAAGTTTGACGCTACATGGCTTTCTTTTTCAATGTGGTATGTAATTCTAGCAAGTAAGAAGTGCACGTAACGTCTATTTTGCTGGTGTAATCGGAATTTAGCAACGCCATCGAGTGGTTCACTCTTGTCGATTTCATCAGTTTTTTTCTTTAAGAGGGCTGCCAATTCATTTAGAGTAAGATTTCTTATTTCTTTCATAAGGTTAAACATTGTATAAACAATTGCTGAATATCCAAGTGTACGGAAATTAACCGCTCTTCTTATTTATAAAATTGTCTATATAGCCTGAAACTAGTTTTATTTTCTTATCAACAGTACTTTGATCATCAAAGATTGAATGGCTGCCATTATTAAAATGAAACAAAAGGACTCAATTGCACATTAAGTGGCTATTGTTCAGCAAACATCATAGTGTTCTCAGAAGGAATAGAAGCATAATATTCCAACCTAAACATATCATTGCAGAATAACCCATTAGTTTGTGAGTTTTTCACTAAAACTAAATGGTCAACCAGAAATACCTGGTGACCTTAAGACCAAAAGTTAACTTACTTAGGTTGGAGTGAACAAATCAATTACTATACTGAATTTTAACTGGATATATTCACCTGAATTTGAATAAAATTAATTAAGGGAGGGTAAATATGCGTTAATTGGCCGACAGGGTGCACTGTGCGGAAATATTAATTACGCTAAGGATAAATTTTATGCAACAGAACACGCAGTTGTTGTAGATCATTATGTGGAGTGGTTATTTTTTAAGAGCGCTTAATCTCAATCAATATGCTACAGCAACAGCTCAACCAGGATTAGCTGTGAGTAATATTGTAAAAATACTAATTCCCCTCCCCTCACTCGAAGAATAAAAGCGTATTGTAGCCAAGATAGAAGAGTTATTGGCGTACTGTCAGCAGTTAGTAAAATAGTTTAATCGGTCAAAGAAATAAATGAACATGTACTTTGGGTAGGAGGAGGTATAATCTCTACACCTTTCAAAATGGTGACCACGCCCAGGTGGTCGCATGTGGAAAATCCCATAATTCGCTAAGGGGTACCTCTAGAAACGTCAAAACAAAGCCATATGCTTGTCAGCCTTGATAATAAAGGGTTTACAGGTAATGTGGCATTTGTTGTTTCGTCAAAAAGTATGTGTTTTTGCTGACCAATTAAAGTCCTGATTTAAGGCTGTTTTCAGACCTTCTATATTATTACATCCAGTGTAAAGGTTGGAAAGCAACACATAATTCATCAAACACCTGAAATCGATACTACTAAAGAACAAATTATTATAAATTAATAAGAGAGTACAAAAATCGTCCCTTCAATGAAGGTGTTCTTTTATTTTGGCAGGAACGCAAAATGAATGTCAAATAATGGGAATATATAGTGTGATCTAAGGAGATTTGCCTGTAGATTATTTTAGTGAAGAGATTTATAAAAATTGTAAAAATGAAAACTTTATTTTTTGAGGTAGGAAAGGACCAATACGGGTCCTTTTTGTATTTAAATATAAAACTTAGTTGAATATTTCATTAAGAATTCACTAAATTTTATTAGGTAAATATAGGAAAATGGTGAGATTTGTCGAATTATACTATATGTAAATTTACTTAAGGAGAAACGGTGTGGAAAAGATTGAAGAATTGATAAGGCATGGATATGAATGTGAATATCTAGACTTTAAAGAAAAACAATATTCGAAGGACAAGCATATGGACCTAATTGCTGACATTATGGCAATGGCCAATTCCCGTCATGAAGGAGACAAATTCATCATTATTGGGGTTAAGGATAGACCAGAAGGAAAAGAAATTAAAGGAATTACTCTTGAGGAATTTGTTGATTCATCAAATTATACCCAGGTTATTTTGAGTAACATTGAACCCGATATTCAGTTTGATTATTTTAAGTATGAATATGAAGGGGCTTTTCTTGGAATCTTTAGAATTTATAATACAAATAGTAAACCTTATATGCTTAAACGAAAATACAATAAATTAAATGAAGGTCTATGCTTAATTCGTAAGGGAAGTTCAAACTCTATAGCAAATCGAAGTGATTTTGATTTTATGTATCAAAATAAAGGGTTATTTGAAGTCAAATTACTTGAACAGACCCTTTATGGTATACATGACTTGGATGGCTGTGCATCGATAGACGTACTATTGGCAAATACCACCGAGAACCCAATTACAATCACTGCGGGTTATATGAATATATACAATAAGGATGGTAAGAAATTATCTCACCATCCCGTATTTGGAATAGATAAAGTTATTGGGGCTGATTTTAAAATAGGAATACAGCCCAAATCAGAAATAGTTGGTCAATTATTTGTGGGTTTCAGTTCATCCGATCCTTTACGATTAGATATTGATGAATACGGTGTTGGAAACAATGATTACCGATTTGAACTTTTACTATTTGATGCACGTGGGAACCAATACTCAACAGCAATAGAACAAGGAAATGTGTTTGTAAATGGTGATTTTCTTTGGAAGGTGAAAAAACAAAAAGGGATTCCTCATAAGTTTCGGACGCATAAAATGAAATCATAATATCTGATTACAAAGTTCAAAAAACTGTTAATTATTATCTAGAAAAATAATATTAAATACTAATTCTTTTAGTAGTTAGAAAGGATAAAAGACGTATCTACATAGTTTAAAATTATGTATATGTTACTAAAAGCAATAAGAATAGGAATACTATAAATTGCTGCATTCTTAGCGAATATGGCCATAAGTTCGATAAACAATCCATAATTCAAATTTAATTTTGAAGGATATTTCATAATTGTTTATAAGGAAAAGGTGAAAACCAATGCAAAACGAACTAGTAAGATACTCGAGGGCGGGGGATATTTTCCATTATCGTTGGGCAGCAAGACGCTGTCTTAGACTTATATCTCCCAAATCGCCAATTCAATATATAGTAATCGAGGGCTCCAAGGAAAGGGAATTAGCAGGTGAATATGTAATTGATGTCGCAGAGTATTCAGTACCCCTTATGGGTGGATCTCAAGAAATTGCTTATTATCAATTGAAACATACTACTGTAAAGAAAGATGTTCCTTTTAATCTTAGTGATTTAAAAGAAACATTCGAAGGATTTTCCAAGAGATACCTTGATTGCATCAATAATGATCACAAAGCTCCTCCAAATTCACAAATTAACTTTAATATTGTCACTAATAGACCAATAAGCGAAAATCTTAAGGACAATGTGGTAAAAATAGTTAACATGGAAAAGGTAAACTCACAATTTAGAAGAACTCTTGAAAAATACACTCAATTAAGCGGTGATAATTTAAGGGGTTTCTGTGCTTGTCTTAAATTTGCAGATGGTGAGGGAGATTATAATGCTCAGAAGTATGAGCTTCATGCGGAAATATCACAAATACTCGCTGGAAGCGTTGATAGCCCAGAAATAGAAAATATAACTGCCCTGGTTCGTGATAAAGCTTTACCGCATTCTAATGGTTTTATTGTCCGTGAAGAGATACTTAAATACTTTGGAGTTACTTCAGAACACGATCTATTTCCTGCTCCGCCCGAATTTGAAAAGTTGGAAAATGTTTTAAAACGGATTCAACACGAAAATTTATTGAAAAGTATTATGAATTCTAAAAATCCATTAATTATCCACGCCCCTGGCGGCGTTGGAAAGACAGTTTTTGCTCGTCAAATAGTTCGAACCTTACCGATTGGCTCATTCGGTATGGTATATGATTGTTTTGGAGGTGGTCGTTACCGGAATAGAAGTGAATTACGCCATCGGCATCGTGATGCACTTGTTCAGATAGCAAATGAAATGGCCTCTAAAGGCTTATGTGACCCATTATTAATAAAATCCAGTTCATCTGAAGATGATATATTAAGAAAATTCTTAGATAGGCTCAAAACATCTGTTACATCATTAAGGGCCACAGATGCCGATGCAAATCTTTTTATATTAATTGATGCAGCAGACAACGCTGAAATGGCCGCGATAGAATTTAATGATAATTGTTTTGTTCACGAACTACTTCGGGAAAAAATAATTGATGGGGTTAAGATTGTAGCGCTTTGTAGAACGGAACGAGTACACCTTCTCCAGCCACTAAGTAGTGTTAAACAAATAGAGCTAAAACCATTTTCTGAAGAAGAATCATTTAATCTATTAATTTCTAAGTTTCCTGAAGCTTCAATAGATGATGGATTAGAATTCTATAGACTTACCAATGGTAATCCACGTGTTCAAACTAACGCATTAAGCCTTAACAAAAATACAGTAAATGAACTATTTATTAGTCTTAGCGGAATTGGAACTACCGTTGATGAACAAATTAAAGGACAGTTAAATTTAGCTGTTTCAAAAATAAAAGATAGGCTAGCTTTTGATTATAAGAAGCAAGTTGATTCAATCTGTATAGGTCTTGCAACTTTGCCTCCTTTTATTCCTTTGCGAGTACTATCTAAGGCGGCCGATGTTGAAGAATCTGCAATAAAGAGTTTTGTAGCGGATATAGGGCGCCCACTGTGGGTCTCTGATACTTCAGTACAATTCCGAGATGAACCTACTGAAACCTGGTTTCGTGAAACGTTTGCAGCTTCAAAAGAGCAAATTCAATTTTATATAGAGCGCTTAAAACCTTTAGCATCGGAGTATACATATGTAGCTTCTACTTTGCCGTCTTTACTTCTACAGTCAGAAATGTTTTCCGAACTTGTTGACCTTGCTTTATCAGATGATTTGCTACCAGATATAAATCCTATTGACGAGCGGAATGTTCGAGTTTATAGACTGCAATTTGCATTTAAAGCAAGTTTAAAACAAAGAAGTTACGCTAATGCAATAAAATTAGCATTACGTGCGGGTGAAGAAGTAGCTGGTGATAAACGCCAGTTAGAGCTATTAAGAAAAAATATTGATTTAATTGCGCCGTTATTAGATGAAGAACGAGTCCAAGCATTCGCATTTCGTCGTCAATTTAGCGGGGAGTGGAATGGATCTGGGAATGTTTATTCAGCATCACTATTATCAAATGTAAAACAGTTTAAAGGGGAAGCGAGAAGTTATCTGCGTGCTGCGTTTAGCTGGCTCGATATATATTTTAAAGAGCGAGATGAAAGACAAAAGCTTGTTGACCAGCATTTTCATCATGATCAGTTAAAAGATGATGATATTGTAGAACTCGTGCATGCATATCTTAATTTATTTGGGGCAAAAAAGGCTGTTGATTATCTTCTTAGTTGGCGGCCAGGTAACGTTATATATCGTGTTTCGAGGGAATTGTTAAAACGGCTAGTAGATGCAGGGAATTTTGCTACTATAGCTGAAATTGCACAATTTGGGTTACGAAGCCAGTATTTGATAATAGCTTTAACCCATGAATTGATGGAGGTTGGGCATTTACCTAGTGCAGAAATACTGCGAACTTGCCTAGAGCTTCTTACTATAAAACGTGCTCGAATAGATAAACCTCAAGATACTTTCCAAGATACAACACTTTTATCTCTTATTTCATTTTTAGAATCATGTACAGCTAGAGGGCTACCAAAGGAAAAGATTTTAAGAGTATTAAAATATTATTATTCCGAGAGGGCTCCGCGATCTATTACTAGTACTTTTCAACATAATGATCGTGATGTTTATTTACGTGCTTTGGTATTAAAAAATGTGCTTTTAAATAAAAAGGAGTATGCTATGGACGCAGTGCTTCCAGAGGATATTCTAAAAGAGAAACATTATAAAAGTGACCAAAAAACTAAAGAATTTATGGAGATAATTGATGGTTTAACTCCTTGGTATTTAGTTCGACTTCGAAGCCTAATGGGTACTATAATCAACTTTTTTAATGAGGTAAAGGATGCGGAAAACCGGTCAAAAACTGCACGCGCGAATCGTTGGAGAGATTATGACAGATTACCTATGGAGATATCTAAAATTAACTCTGAAATATTAAACTTTCATAGATTTGTTGAGAATACAGATGCGAAGAATTTTTATGAAAATTATGTGCATAAAGATAATAAACTATTAATTCAAGATCGTTTGAAATTAGTTCGTTCTGCCTTTCGATTGGATCATCTTATTGAGATAAAAAGGGAGCTTGAGCAGGATGCTTTTAAGGTTATTCGTTCCGCAACAGATGAGGGTCCGGAAATCAGAGCAAACTTGTATATTGATCTTGCTCGTGCTGTGGTCAATTTAAATCGGGATGATGCTGCGATTTATTTTAACTTTGCTATTGATGCCGTTTCAAAATTTGGGGATGAAATAGTTGAAAGATGGAAGGCTGTTGTTGCCCTAGCAAACAAAAGAGATAAAAATGAATTTGCACCTTATGAAACTGCCTATAGATTTATACGTTGTGCCGAGCTTATAGGTGAAAATGTAGATCGTGAAAAATATTGGGATAGGGATGAGGCAATACGGACCTGTGTTAGACTATCCCCTGTTTCGGCTTTAACTGCTTTAAGTAGATGGCGTGACCGCGAAATAGGAAGTTTTAATCGTCAATTGGTTGCTTTGGCTGAAGAAATTTTATCAATTGGATATCTATCACCGACAGGAGTTTGGTCTTTATCCGCCTTTATGGATACTACAGAGGTAGCAGATTTTTCATTAAAATGTATAGAGAAGGAACAATTAATTGATCGGAAGAAGTATATTTTAGATGCACTAATAAAGGAACTTAGAATAAATGGAATTGATGGCCCAGTTTGGAATTTAATTAATGAAAAGGCCTTAAAATTTTCTTTACAAAATAAACAATTGGATGAGGTTCTAGCTCATAATAATTACGAAAATAAACAAAGTTTGTCTAAACAACCTCAAGAAACATATTCGTCATTTAAATTAGAATCCAAGGAAACAGTTAATTGGGAGCAACTATTAGGTGGATTGAGAGTATATTCAAATGAGGGGCTAAGGAAGGCCTTGGAACATTATGATGCAATACCAGGAATGTCCCGAAACAAAGTAAAGTTCTGGCAAGAAGTATACAGCCAAATCCATGATAGTTATGCAGTCAAATTTTTATATTCATTATTAAGCACTGACAATGCGGACATATATGATGTACAAGATGCTCTCCTGCAGCTTCCAGACAGCTGGTACAGTAAAATAAGTGTTAAAAATGAATGGCCTAAAATAATGGAAACCGTTGGGAGACGGTTTGCTAAAAATCTTGTTGAACGTGATATGGTAAGTTACTTTACAAGGGGATTTAGGGACAAAGCAGAAATTATTTCACATATTCAAAAAGGGATAATTCAAGGACTATCAAGTCTTGGTGGTTTGGGTAATGCTGAAGAATTTTTTGGTTTTGTGAGTATAGCATCAAAGCTTATTACTACACATGAAGCAACAGAACTGCTTGATTTTGCACTGCTTAGATTTGAAATGCACATTGAGGACGATTTTTCCGATGGGCCATGGTCAAATTTATTGTTGCCACCTAGCAATATTGACAATGCATTCGCTGGCTTTGTTTGGTCTGCCTTAGGATCACCACGACGTTCAACTAGATGGCGCGCTGCTCACTGTGTACGGAGACTTGCTGATGCAAAGTGTGTAGATGAGATAGAAGAATTGATTAATTGGATGGAAAGGGATGTTGTTGGTCCTTTTGGTTGCCAAAAGTTTCCTTTTTACAACTTGCATGCCAGATTATATCTATTAATTGCATTTGCACGAATCTCTATTGATAATCCACAAATTCTACTTACTTATAATAAGGTTTTTTATAAATATGCATTGGAGTCTATTCCACATATTCTTATTCAAAAATATGCATCTAAGATTGCTCTTAATTTAGAAAATGCATTTCCAGGCACTTATACAAAAGGGGAAATTCAACTCCTTAATAAAGTTGGAGTTAGTCAATATAGTACGATTAAAGTTGAAAATCGGTGGGAGAAAAAAGATAGTTACTGGCATGAAAGTGGAAAGGTAAACCCTAATTTAAAGTTTCATCATGGATATGATTTTGATAGCTATTGGTTTGAACCCTTAGGCCAGGTATTTGGAATTTCAAGTGAACAAGTAGGCGACCTTGCAACTGAGGTTGTGCTTAATGAATGGAACATAGACCATGAGGGAGGCTATCAAAATGATCCACGCAATGTATTAAGGGGAACTTCAAGTAAACAACAAGAAACTTACCATAGCCATGGTGGATACCCTCGTGTTGAAGATTATAACTTTTATCTTTCTTTTCACGCTATGTTTGTTGTAGCTGCAAAACTACTAGATAAAATGCCTGTAGTAAAGTCGCGTGATTGGTACGAGGATGAGTGGAAAGAGTGGTTTTCTAGTTACTTATTAACCCGAAGTGACGGTTTATGGTTATATGATTGTAGGGACGCTGTTCCTTTGACAAGAAGGAAGTGGATCTTTGAAACAAAAATTTCCAATTGGCCATTAGAAATTAAGTCAAATGATTTTTTAGATGGAATATTAGCTAATCAACAAGATGGAGAGACGTGGCTTAATGTATTTGGGTCATGGGGGGACAGTGATGGAGATGGGGCGGAAAGTTTTTATATAACTAGTTCCCTTGTTTCGCTAGATACTTCCCAAGCACTCTTGAATGCATTAAGTACATGTACCAATCCAAGTGATTTTAAATTACCAGATTACAAAGAAGACGATATGGAATTTAATGAATGTCCTTTTATTCTGAAGGGATGGGTATCGGAGGAGGAAGTAAATAAACGCTTAGATAAATTCGATCCACACTCTGCTAAATTGGATTACCCTCCATATAAAGTTGGAGAATTATTTATAGAGCAAATGATACTATCATTCGATGATGAAAAGCGCGTATGGGTTTTACCTAGGGAAGAAAAAGCAAGGATTACTTATGAACTATGGAGTACCATTAATAATAGCGGAGAAGGAGATCCAATTCGATACGGAAATAGACTAACTGCATCACTTTCTTTTTTAAAAGAACTCTGTTTAGTATTTAATTGTGAAATCATTATCGAAGTCCAAATTAAAAGACGATATTTACAGAATTCATATTTCAGGAGTGAAGAGGCCGATGGATACAAACCACCGCTCAGCAAAATATTTGTCCTCTCAGCAGATGGAAGACTCAGAGATACAGAAACGTATTATGAACTTAGGTAAAGCACTAGTCAAGGAACTGAATTTGGAGAATAGTGTAGATACTCTTGCCAGATGGATGGCACACTATATTGCGGAGCAAATTGAAGCTGCAGAACATTCTATTGGTATTGAAAAAAAAGAATTTGAAGAGCGCTGTTTTGAAACAATTTTAAAATTGTGGAAACATAGATCACATATGCCAAAGGGCGTAAGGCCATTTGAGAATTTTGAACCTATACTAAGGGTGCTTAAGCGACTGGATCCAGAAAATGAACGTTACTTTTTCTTTGAGGATCGATATAAAGAATCTGAAGATATCCCTTACGAAGTCCAAAAGTGGCTTGATGTTGCCAATGAGATTGATGAAACGGCGAGAGTATGGCTTAGATATGTTTTTGAACAAGCAGTAAAAAGTGCTTCAGATGAAAAGACATTTGCCTGGTTAAAGAATTCCGTTGATATAGAAGATAGTGAGGAAATTTTAATAATAAATGATTTACTTTATGATAGTGAGATTCAAAAAAACGAAGAGGAGTTAAAACAAATGAAAAAAGAAAAAATAATTTCGAGTATTAACAAGCTTGAAAGATTTACTGAACTAAATGAATTTTTACTTTTAGAATATAGACAAACCCTAGATAAAATTGAGACCCCATAGAGTTTGATTAATAATTCACTTGGTATACTTTTATTTTAGATATTAAATATTTTATTGTAAATATTTTCAACTGTATTTACACTAGTTAGTAACATAATGTTAACTTTTTTAGTAATAAGGTTTATAAGGTGGGGTAAATTTGGATATTATTACCAAAAATTATTTTAACAAATTTTTAACCGAGCAAAATATACAAGGTGGTCAAAGTGATAGTAATTTTGAGAAATTTGTTAATTACATTACACTTTCTCCTAAAAATATAAGTAATTTTAGTATTCCATCAGTAAGTATTGGTGGTGGGGATGATGGAGCAATTGATGGGTTAGCAATAGTTTTAAATAATAGATTTGTAACAGATTTCGCTGAGTTAGAAAATATGTTGAGTACAGGAATGGAATTTTCAGTTGAATTTTATTTTATTCAGGCTAAAACATCTTCTGCATTTGAAAGTAAAGAGATATTAAATTTTGGTAGTGGGGTTGTTGATACATTCAAGCAAGAAGATGAGACAAAGAAAAAAATGAATGAATTATTAAAAGAAAAGTATAAAATGATTCGAAAAGTACTTGACAATTATGAATACACAAGAGATAGAAAATGTATTTTGTATTATGTTACAACGGGTAAATATATTGAAGATGATAATCTCAAATCAGCAATTGAAACTGTAAGAAACAATATTAAAGGCTTAGATTTATTTATTGAGGATAATGTAGAAATTTATACACTGGGAAATGATTATATTAGAACTCAGTACGAGTTAACTAAGATTCAGAATAGTGCTACATTTGAATTGAAATCGAAGATTGATCTACCGTTTATTGAAAGAGTGAAGGAAGCTTATTTTGCAGTAATGCCAATAAATGAATACTTAAATATTGTGGTAGATAGTGATAATAAAATTAGAAGAGGTATTTTCGAATTAAATGTTAGGGATTTTGGCGGAGTAGAGGAAAATCGGGTAAATCAAGATATCGAGGCAACGATTTTATCTAACGATAAACATTCATTTGGATTATTAAATAACGGTATAACAATCGTAGGAAAATCTTTAACAAAAGGCCAAGGAAAGTACACAATAAAGAATTTTTATATAGTCAATGGATGTCAAACTACGAATGTACTTTATAAAAACAAAGAAAAAATTGATGGAGATATGTGGATAAGTCTAAAAATAGTTATTACAGATGAAGATGATATTATTAAAAATATTGTTAAAGCTACAAATAACCAAACTGAAGTAGAAGAAATACAACTATTGTCAATGGATGAATATCAAGAAAAACTGGAAAGTTACTTCAACAGTTTTACTACATTTAAACAATTGTACTATGAACGTAGAGATGGTCAATATAGGGGTAATCCAGAAGTTTCTCCTGTTGAAATTGTTTCTCCAGAGAAACAATTTAGATCTTTTGCTTCAATTTTTTTAAGAGAACCTCATAATGCTAGTAGATTTGTGGGGAGATTGCAGGATGAAATTAGTAAAAAAATCTTTTTGAAAGATCATAATCCAATAATTTATTATACTTCTGCTTTACTTAATTATTTTCTTGAAGATCATTTTAGAAATGAAAGAATCAGCAATACATATTTGAAGTTTCAATATCATATTCAACTTATTATTTCACAACTTATTTGGAAAAATGAAAAACAACCACAATTTAATTCTAAAAAGATGGATGAGTATTGTACTCTACTTATTGAAAAAATAATAGATCCTCAAACTTTTGATTCATTAGTAAATCAAGCAGTTTCTATTTTAAATAAGGTAATTAAGAATATTGAAGATGTCGAAGCAAATAAAACATTAGGAACAGTTAATTCATTATTAAGGTATGTAGATATTGAATTGACTGAAGATGAATTAAAAAATATTAAGTACTTTGTGAATAATATTGATATGTATTTAGCACCTTTCGATAGCATGAAAAAAGATGGAGATATGAGGTTTAAGTTTGTAGATAGACATGAAGAGTTGGTTGAATTTATAAAAAAATATGACATGTTGAACTACGTAAATTATTTACAAGGATTTGAGAACTTGATTGTTAGTATAGATTTTGATAATAGAGAAGAACGAAAAAAATATTCAAATATGATTTATGAGAATGTAAATAGTTTTATATCAGAGCTTAATAAAAAAATTGAAAGATCTAGAAGATATGAAAGGTAAGAAAAATTATTTTGTTCGGGAACAAACTTAAACGTTTATTAGTAATTTTCTTAAGTAATTTCAAAGATATGTATCATAAACACTCAGTTACCAACATTAATAAAAGTATAGTAAATAGAAGGTAAAAACGGTTACCAACATTAATGTAATTTAAATTTTTTCCAAAAACCCGTTAATCCCTGATATTAACGGATTTTTTGGTTACCAACATTAATGTCAGTGAACACACGGTACTGGCTTCCGGGACACGGGGTCGGGTACTGTGTCCCATTTTAATACAACGGGGGGCTTTATTTAAATGAAACTTATTAAAGCAAAGGATTATGA
>JAEWMK010000374.1 GCA_023457235.1 Bacillota bacterium | reverse complement strand
CATATGGACTGGGGGCTCCCCGGCGCCTACGTCCGTTTGTAGTTCGGCAACCTTAATGGCCTTCGTTTTCTTTAGCAGGTCATTATACGGTTCAATCGGATGGTTTGACAAATAAAAACCAAGAACTTCTTTTTCCCTCTGTAATTTGTCTTGTGTCGATAACGGCTCCATATTTACATATTGCGGCTTTGGCACGATGTCATCTGACAAGAAAAAGCCGCTGTCATCCTCATTCACCAATTCAGCATAGTCAATAGCTGCATCAAGACTCGCTAGTAATACAGCCCGGTCTTTTCCGAATTCATCAAAGCTTCCTGAAAGGATCAATGATTCCACTATCCTGCGATTAATAATTCTTAATGATACCCTTGCACAAAAATCAAACAGGTCCTTATAAAATCCTTTTTTCTCACGATGATAAAGAATTTCCTTCAACGCCTGTGTTCCCACATTTTTGATCGGCACCAAACTAAATCTTATTTTTTCTTCTTCGACTTGGAAATTATAACTGCTTCGATTGATTGAAGGAGGAAGAATTTTTATTTGCTTTTGTTTCGCCTCGCCAATGTATTGCGCAATTTTATCCTCATTATGGGCAACACTTGAAAGCAGTGCAGCCGTAAAATACAGCGGGAAATTCGCCTTTAAATAGGCAAGCCAATACGCAATTACACTATAGGCGACTGCGTGGCTTCGGTTAAAACCATAGTTAGCGAAACGAACGATTAAATCATATACTTGCTCAGCTGTTTCTTCATCATATCCTTTTTGAAGACAACCGTTAACGAAATGTTCTCTTTCCTTCTCCAAAATTTCTCGTTTCTTTTTGCTGACAGCCCTTCTTAATAGATCTGCTTCCCCTAAAGTAAATCCGGCCATTTTCGACGCAATTTGCATTATTTGTTCTTGATAAACGATAACACCATACGTTGGTTCTAATATTTCCTCTAAATCCCGATGTGGAAATATTATTTTTTTGTGACCATGTTTTCTTTCGATAAAGATAGGGATATTTTCCATTGGGCCTGGACGGTACAACGCATTAACAGCAACAATATCCTCTAAATTTGTCGGCTTCAAACGTCGTAATACCTTTCTCATTCCCGCAGATTCAAGCTGGAATACCCCCGTTGTGTCTCCCTCTCCAAGCAATGTGAATGTTTTTTCATCATCCAACGGGATATCATGCAGGTTGACCGTTTGCCCCATTTCTTTCTTAATGAACCGCTGGATGTTCTCGATTAATGAAAGGTTTCGTAGTCCGAGAAAATCCATTTTTAATAACCCCAGCTCTTCAAGAATATCCATTGGATATTGGGTCAGCATGACACCGCCGTGGCCTTCCTGCAATGGGACTGAATCTGTCAGCGGTGAGTCACTAATCACTACACCAGCCGCATGTGTTGACGTATGCCTTGGCAACCCTTCAATTTTTAGGGCAATTGTAAACACTTTTCGAGCCTCATTGTTTTCTTTAAGCTCCTTTTGTAAAAGGGCGGATTCCTGTAATGCTTGTTCCAATGATATTCCCGGACGCGATGGTATTACTTTCGCCAAACGGTCAATCTCAGTTGATGCTACCCCTAGAACACGGCCAACATCCCGAATCGATGCCCTGGCCGCTAAAGTACCAAACGTTACAATTTGGGCGACATGTTCTTTGCCATATTTGTTAGAGACGTATTGAATCATCTCATCACGGCGATGGTCCGGAAAATCAATATCAATATCCGGCATCGAAATCCGCTCCGGGTTTAAAAAACGTTCAAACAACAAATTATATTTGAGTGGATCAATATTTGTAATTCCTAGAACATAGGCAACTAATGAACCAGCTGCGGACCCCCTGCCAGGCCCGGTCAAAATTTTATGCTTATGGGCATAACTCATAAAATCCCATACTATTAAAAAATAATCACTAAAATGCATTTTTTGAATCACTGTTAATTCATATTCCAACCGTTCATTCGCACCGCTCGGCAGGTTGGACTTGTACCGTTTTTCTAATCCTCTTTTACAAAGACCCTTTAAATACTGATCTGCAGAAATCCCCTGGGGCAATGGAAATTTAGGTAATACCATGTTCCCAAGGTCGATTGTTACATTACATTGATTTGCTATTTTCACTGTGTTTCGAATGGCTTCAGGCAAATGCTGAAACTCTTTAACCAACGTTTCTTCATCTTTTAAAAAATATTGTTTTGCTTCAAAACTTTTATCTGATTCCGTCAATCTTGTCCCATTTTTAATACATTGCAAACATTCATGAATAATAGCATCTTCTTTTTGTAAATAATGGATAGGGTTCGTAATGACAGATTGAATGCTTTTTTCCTGGCAAAATTGAATGACTAAACTATTTAGTAATTGCTCATGTTTTGAGAAACTAGGCTCAATTGCCATATAGAAATTATGTCTAAATACCGCAGTATATTTTTCAAGTAGCTTTAATGCCGTGTCAAAGTTTTCTCGAAGAAGATGTTGATTAATTTCTCCTAAAGAAGGTGAAATCGCAACTAGATCCTTGGAATACGAGCTTAAGACCGCAAATGGAGCCCCATTTTTATATTCTGTTTGTACAAGCGTTGAAAGCTTAAGCAAATGGCGGTAGCCCATATTCGTTTGCGCCAAAAGAATCAGCGGATAGCTGGCTTTTTTACCTTCCGAATCCGCCTCCGATTCCACTAATAACGATAAACCTATAATCGGTTTTATATTGTGTTTCCTGCAGGCTTTATAAAAAGCCACAGCCCCATACATCACATTATCATCCGTAATGGCTAAGGCTGTATGTCCTTGCATGGCAGCAGCCTTCACCAGATCCTCTATATGTAACGTACTATTTAGCAAACTATAGGAACTGTGTACATGAAGATGTACGAATTTCAATTTCCTCACCTCTTAATATTAGAAAGACACGACTTACCGCCAATAATGGCGGAAGTACCTAAAGGTATGACCTAAAGGCCCTCGATGTCCTTTCTTATACTATAATCCATAAAATCTTAAACTTTCTTATAGTATAAAACAAACATACTAGTCCGCTTTTGTCCATATGTATATAGTAAGTACAACATTACTCAGCAGAAACCCACTGCTGAGTAATGTTAAGCCTCCGGCGAGTCTTGCGATTTTCAAAGGTAGTTTTTCGAGCATAAGATCTAAGACTAAGAACGCCACATCCTGTGGCAACGTCTTTGTGACCCACATCGTGTGGGCCTAAAAAATCTGGGCGCAAATACGCCAAGGCGTATTTGATAATATCGAGGAGTTGGCAATATGGAAGAAGAGCGTTTTATGGCCACGATGATCAATTGTTATTTTATTGCTCTGGGCGTATTGTTAGGAGGCTCTTTAATTGGCGGTATTGCTGCCTTTCTTATTGGCGAGCCACCCTTAACGATGATCGGCAGAATAGCAAAAAGCCTGAAGATCTGGGCCATTGTCGCAGCCATCGGTGGGACATTTGATGCGATTACAAATTTCCAGCGTGGATTATTTGATGGTGTCCCGCTTGATATTTTTAAACAAGTATTATTAATTGTTGCCGCTATGGGCGGTACACAAACAGCCGCCAAAATAATTAGCTGGCTCATTCAGGAGAATGTTGCCCCATGAGGATACCTCCATACTACCAACTTCGTTCCTGGCAGCGCTTTTTAGCGGGTATTATGGTTGGAACAATTATGGGCTGGCTTGTCTTTCTTTTTATGTTCGGTCATATTCAAGATAAACAGATTAATTTAATCATGGAACAGAAACTAAAAATACGGGATCTGGAAAATGAAAAAGCCATTTGGCAAAAGGACTATGAAAAGTTTAATGAAGAAACGAAAAAGACATTGATTATCGAAGAAATCAAGATCAATTTCACCAATGAAAAAAAATTATTGTTAAATGAGTTTACAAAGTTCAATTTAAGAGAAGCCATTAAAAAGGATATCAATTCCTTAATAAAATTGGATGTAGAAACAGTTTCCAAAAACAGCCAATTAATCATCAAAACGATTGAAAATAAAATCATTACAATTGAAGGTCAAAAATATCAAATGAAGGTAGAACAGCTTCATTTATTTACAAGACTGGATCTGTACTTGAAAGTTGAATTATTAAATTAGGGGAAGCAAAGGAAGAACCTTCGCTTCCACTATTGTTTTTTATATTGGAGACAAGCTTCCTCCAAGTCTTTAATAATAGCCTCTGTTTCATCCCATTTATAAATAGTTGCACCGGAAGCTAATGGGTGACCGCCACCATTATATTTCGCGGCAATTGTATTAATAATCGGGCCTCTTGAGCGTAACCGTACACGTATATCATTTTTCTCCTCAACAAAAAAGACCCATGCCAGTACATTTTCAATATTACCCAGTAAGCTTACTAATTGTGAAGCATCGGCTGGTGCAACATTAAATTTTTCCAGCATTTCTTTTGTTATTGAAATATAGGCTACTCCTGATGGATGGTGTTTAAAGTTTTGAAGAATATAACCTTGAAGATGTACGACTTCGGCTGTAGTATTATACAGCTGATCATATAGAGATGTAGGATCAAACTTATATTCTAATAGGTCTGCAGCATATCTGAACGTTCTAATATTTGTACTTGGAAAAAGGAATCTGCCTGTGTCTCCGACAATACCGGCAAACATTAATCTAGCGGCCTTTTCATTAAGTATTAAACCTTTATCTTTTCCAAACAAAAACAATTCATAAATTAATTCACTCGTAGAACTTGAAGTTGTATCAACCCATAACAGATCACCGTATTGGTCATGATTTGGATGATGATCGATTTTCACTAGCTTTTCCCCAAGTTTATAACGGTCATCACTAATTCTTTCTTGATTTGCGGTATCACAAACGATAACCAATGCGCCATTATAATACTCATCAGGAATGCTGTCCATTTCATTCAAAAAGAGTAAAGAATCATAGGTTTCGCCGACTACATACACTTCTTTTTCAGGAAAGGAGGCTTTAATCATTTCTGCCAAACCACCCTGAGAACCAATCGCATCCGGATCCGGACGCACATGGCGATGAACAATGATTCTCTCATATCTTTTAATTAACTCTACTATCGCCGCTTTCATGCAATTCTCCTTTTTACAAACTAAAATTTAACATCTATAATATCAAATACGTCCTGGCGTATTTGTGCCCAGATTTTTTAGGCCCACACGATGTGGGTCACAAAGACGTTGCCACAGGATGTGGCGTTCTTAGTCTTTGATCTTATGCTCGAAAAACTACCTCTGAAAATCTGAGGCATCCGCCGGAGGCTTT
>JAEWMK010000373.1 GCA_023457235.1 Bacillota bacterium | reverse complement strand
TCCACTCTGCCTGAACTTTATAATACATTGGGACAAATGGTTCGTGAACATGTTAGTCATGCATGGATTGAGACGAATGAACGAAATCGCGCGAATCATAAAAAGCAGGCCTACTATTTTTCAATTGAATTTCTATTAGGAAGATTATTGGGCAGCAATTTATTAAACCTAGGCGTTCAGGATGTAGTAGAAGCCGGCTTAAAAGACCTTGGTGTTGATTTAAGAGAAGTAGAAGAACAAGAAGTAGATGCCGGTCTTGGAAATGGAGGCTTGGGACGTCTTGCTGCTTGTTTCTTAGATTCATTAGCATCCCTTTCCTTACCAGGGCATGGTGTAGGCATTCGCTATAAGCATGGGCTATTTGACCAAAGAATTATTGACGGCTATCAGGTTGAATTGCCAGAACAATGGTTAAGAAACGGAAACGTTTGGGAAATTAGAAAAGCGAGCCAGTCCATCGAAGTTAAATTTGGTGGAGAGGTTCAGGTTTCTTATGGAAATGGACCGTTAATGTTTCACCATATTAATGCGGAGATCGTTACAGCCGTACCGTATGATATGCCTGTGATTGGCTATGAAAATAAGACGATCAACACGTTAAGGCTATGGAGTGCAGAGCCTTCCCAGTTTCGACCTGACAAAGGGGATGTCATGAAATATAAACGGGAAACAGAAGCGATATCCGAATTCCTCTACCCGGATGATTCCCATATTGAAGGGAAAATTTTGCGGTTAAAACAGCAATATTTTCTCGTTTCAGCCGGGTTAAAAAGTATTGTTAGGGCTTATTTGAAAAATAATGATCATTTAAGCGATTTTCATAATAAGGTAGCGATTCATATCAATGATACACATCCAGTATTAGCGATTCCGGAGTTGATGCGGATATTAATGGATGAGTATGGCATCGGTTGGGATGAAGCATGGCATATTACGACTAATACCATTTCCTATACGAATCATACGACGTTATCAGAGGCGCTTGAGAAGTGGCCGATATCCATCTTTAAACCGCTTCTCCCTCGAATTTATATGATTGTCGAGGAAATTAACGAGCGTTATTGTAGAGGGCTTTGGGATAAGTATACAGGCGATTGGAAGCGGATTGAAGAGATGGCGATTATTGCCCATGGTGTCATCAAAATGGCGCATTTAGCTATTGTCGGTAGCCATAGTGTCAATGGAGTGGCCAAAATCCATACAGATATACTAAAAGAGCGGGAAATGAAGCTGTTTTATGACTATTACCCAACGAAATTTAATAATAAGACTAATGGAATTACCCACCGCCGCTGGTTGATGAAAGCTAATCCTGAGCTTGCCCGGACGATCTCTGAGGCAATTGGTGATAAATGGATTGCGAAACCGGAGCAGCTAACGGCACTTGTTCCGTTTGCAAATGATGCCGGCTTTAAACAAAAGGCATATGAGGTTAAGTACGAGAATAAGCTTGCTTTTGCCAAACAGATTAAACAGTTAACAGGGATTGCCATTGATGAACATTCCATTTTTGATGTTCAAGTTAAAAGGCTGCATGCCTATAAACGTCAGCTTTTAAATATTTTGCACATCATGTATTTGTATAATCGCTTGCAGGAGGATTCAAATTTTTCTATCACACCTCACACTTTTATTTTTGGGGCAAAAGCATCTCCTGGTTATTATTATGCAAAAAAAATAATCAAATTAATTAATACGCTGGCAGCAAAAATAAATGATGACCCGAAAACAAAAGATTTGTTAAAAGTAATTTTCGTCGAAAATTATCGTGTTTCTTTAGCTGAAATCATTATTCCGGCTGCAGATGTTAGTGAACAAATTTCTACGGCAAGTAAGGAAGCCTCCGGTACGGGTAATATGAAATTTATGATGAACGGTGCTGTGACTCTTGGTACGATGGACGGGGCTAATGTAGAAATCTTTGAAGAGGTCGGTCCGGATCATATCTTTACCTTTGGATTAACAGCAGAGCAAGTCCTTGCCTATCAAAGAAATGGCGGGTACCGGGCAATTGAGTATTACCATCATGATCAAAGCCTGAACCAGGTCATTAATCAGCTAATTAATGGTTTCTTCCCTGTTCCAGCCCATGAATTTGAGACGATATATGATTCCTTGCTCGTCCAAAATGATGAATATTTTGTCCTAAAGGATTTTGGAACCTATGTCCGTGCCCATGAAAAAGTCGGAGAAGCATACCGAAATCGCGATCAATGGTTGGAGAAAAGCATTATCAATATCGCTAAATCAGGACGCTTTTCAAGTGATCGTACGATTCAGGAATATGCGGATGAAATTTGGGGAATTACTCGTTCATAACTTTACGAAAAGGATACCGATCTTGGTGCATTCGGTATCCTTTTCTATTCAATTTTATAAAACCAAAAGATTAATAATATGGTAGAATATAATTGTATTGGAAAAAATTAGATTAAGGAGGCGTTATTTTTCATGAAAAAAAGAGTAACTTCATTGGTATTGTCAGCACTTTTAGTAGCGGGCCCACTTACTTCAGCAAGTGCAAATAATGACCAAGCCCTAACGCGTGGGGAATTTTTTAAACTTGTCGTCGATCATTTAGGGTATGATGCTGCCAATATTAAGGTTGAACTGCCAAAGGATATTGCAGCAAATTCACCATATGCTAATGCTGCAAAAGTATTAAAAGACAAAAAAATAGTAGTCGGCTTTGAAGATGGCACTTTTAAACCAAACCAAACGATTACTCCTGCAGAAGCAAGCAGCATCGTTTCTCGTTTTCTAGCAATAAAAGGAGATGCAACATCTGCTTTAGAATCTACATACGGAATTACTTTTGAAAATACTAAAATCCTTACTTTAGAAAAAGCTGAGGAAATCTTTTCAAAAGCATTAACGAGCGACAAAACGGCTTTAGAGCTTTTAGATAAAACGACGGCTGCCCAAAACGAGCAAAAATCTTTCAAGGCTGATGCTACAATGTCAATGGAATTTAAGCTTAAGGAAGGAACACCTGAACTTCCTGGCATGACAAACGGCATGAAAATGGACAGCGATATTGTCATGAGCTTTAATCGAGAAAAGGGATTAGTTCAAACGATGACAACTAAAATACCAGACCCTGAAACGAATAAAGAAGTAGAAATGGTCATTGACCAATATTTTGTTCCAGAAGGTATTTTTATGAGAATGTCTGATCCAATCTCAGGTGAGGACCAATGGTTGGACATGAGTGCCGCTATGCCGCTATCATTTGAGGAACTTATGAATATGAATGAAGATAATATGAATATGATAAATGATTTAAATCGCAAATATTTCTTCTATAGAGATTTGGGTAAGGAACAAGTAAATGGACAAAGTCAGTACAAGCTTGGATTTAGCGGTAAAATTAACTCATTAGAGGAAATCATCGGTATGATGTCGAGCGTCTTTAAAGACCAGTCCAATGCATTACTTTCAGGCTTAGAAGGTATGCCTAATATTGAAATGACAATGGACGGAACGATGCTGGTGGATGAAAAAACATTACTACCAACACGCCAAACGATTCAATATGAAATTAAATATGGAGCAGCAAAGGACCCAGCGATGGAAATGCCAATAGAGAGCATTTATTATGTGATGGACCTAATCTATTCAGATTACAATAATGCAAATGATATTGTGCTGCCGGAAGGTGCAAAAAAGGCTGAAAAATTTCCAGGTTTAGAAGACATCTCGGAAGGCTTTGAACAACTGCCACAGCCTGCTGAAAAACAGTAGAACCATAGATTTTTTTAGAAAAATTCTATAAATAGACGTAAATTAAGAGACTTTAATCTCGATCATGTTGTAAAATATAATGTAGAATATGGAAATGGAGTGAGAGAAATGTTAACCTTTTATTCTAGAATTCTCGTAGCATATGATGGGTCTGACTTAAGTAAAAAAGCATTAGAGATGGCAATGGCATTAGCAAAGCAAGATGAAAGAATTGAATTAACAGTTGTAGCTGTTTCTAATCCTCCAACTGCCACTTCAATGGGAAGCTATGGTATTTACAACCAAGAATTAATAAATGAAATAAGAGAAAATGCCGAAAAGATTCTTAGTGAAGTAAAAGAAAAAATTGCTGAACTGCCAAATAAAACAATTGCTGTTGTCCTAGAAGGCAACCCGGGCAGATTAATTGTCGATCATGCTAACCAAACAAGCTGTGATTTGATCGTGATGGGAAGCAGAGGCTTAAGCGGAATTAAAGAAATGTTCTTGGGAAGTACGAGCCATTTCGTTGTTCAAAAAGCGAATTGCCCGGTATTTATAGTGAAGTAATGAGAAAAGCGGAAGCGCCCGTTCAGCGACGTATAAACTGGAGCGCATCGACTGAGATAAGGGAAACACGACGAGCCCGCGAGTCGATGTTGACTTATCGTGGGGAGATGAGCGAAGTTTACGAGTCGCTTGGCGCTGGAGCTGGACAATTAAGAGGCTGGCTTTAAAAAACGGACTAGTCTCTTTTTTACAGGATAATTATAATGATATAGATGATGGCAAGTGATCTGAAATATTGTTAATTTTCAAAAATATATAGTTGACACCAATTATTAAAGCGTTTACGATTAATAGAGTTATGAGATATTAGAACATTAAGTTATTTATTCAAAAGGTTTTGAAAGTTTAAGGATCCGAACATGAAGCAATTGGATAGGCATTAATCACTAATCACATATAATGTGCCCATAGTAATTAGTTAATAGGGGGCTATATCATGAAATCATTTTTAGGGATTTCATTGATATTGCCTCCTTTTCTATTGTTACTTTACTTAACTAAAGGATTTTGAAGGGAGATAAAGATGTTACATTAAATGGTCAAACACTTACTTTTTCAGAGGTATAAAAAGTTTTATTTGATGGGTTTGGAAAAAACAATGTTAATAGCGGAAGGGGATTCAGTAATGAGGCTTAATTTCGTCAAGGTAAGTCCTTCTAAAAACATGACAGTTTTTATTACCGACTATGTTGCTCCCGATCATTATGCGCAAATGGCCAATATGATTATGGATTATGAATATCTTAATGCAGAACAGGTAGGTTTCATAGTTGCACCGAAAAATAAAAAGTCTGTACTTAGATTGGAAATGTCAGGAGGAGAATTTTGTGGAAATGCAGTTTTAGGTGCTGCTGCATTCTGTTTCTATAAAGGTTTGACCAAGAATAACCAGTTCTTGTTAGAAACTTCTGGTTCCGAATCTCCTCTTACATGTGAGGTAGCGGTTAAATCTTCTTCTCAGTTTGAAGCGAAAGCTGAAATGCCACATCCCATTTCCATCAAACATATTGATATTAATCTTAATGAAAGAAGCATTTCAGGAAGTGTTGTGCATTTTAATGGTATAACTCATTTATTAACGGACTATTGGCCAGACAAGGATGAATTTAATTTGATTATTGGAGAGGTTACTAAAATAATTGAAGATAAAGCGATTGGAGTCATTCCCTATAGGAGATTAAAGGAACAAGAATATGAGATATGGCCGTTCGTTTATGTAAAAGAAACAGGAAGTAGATTTTTCGAACAAGCTTGTGGATCTGGTACTCTAGCTTTAGGTGTTTATTTGTCAAAGATAAATAGAGAGAAAAAATTTAAAATCCATCAGCCAGGCGGGATAATAACTGTTGAAGTAGGTGTTAAAAATTATATTTCAACAGATGTTCGGTTTACTTGTGAAGGGTTGATTGATCTTAAAGTATAGTTATTTAACTCGCGGCAAAGGATTACTGAACGTAAAATGTTTATCTAAAATAATAAATTAAGAGGTGCTACGTTATGAGTACAGCAGTTGACGAAAAAAAGGTAGAAGAGTCATTAGATTTATTGTCATCAACGCAAATCACTTTTAAAGAAGCATTGGACAAATTAGGCTATTCTAAGGAAATGTATGAGCTTTTAAAAGAGCCATTACGTATGTTGACTGTAAGAATCCCGGTAAAAATGGATAACGGTTCAACCAAGATTTTCACTGGTTACCGTGCTCAACATAATGATGCAGTGGGGCCAACAAAAGGTGGAGTAAGATTCCATCCTGAAGTTGATGAAAATGAAGTAAAGTCATTATCTATGTGGATGAGTTTAAAATGTGGCATTGTCGACCTTCCTTATGGCGGTGGTAAAGGCGGTATCATTTGTGATCCACGTTCCATGTCGATGGGTGAAATAGAGCGCTTAAGCCGCGGTTACGTCCGTGCGATCAGCCAAATTGTTGGTCCAACAAAAGATATTCCAGCACCGGACGTTTATACGAACGCTCAAATTATGGCATGGATGATGGATGAATATAGCCGTATTCGTGAACATGATTCACCAGGATTTATTACTGGTAAACCACTTGTACTTGGGGGCTCAGCAGGAAGAGATAAGGCTACTGCACAAGGTGTCGTAATATGCATTGAAGAAGCAGCGAAAAAGCGTGGCATTTCCATTGAAGGTGCACGTGTAGTTGTTCAAGGCTTTGGTAATGCAGGAAGCTTCTTAGCTAAATTTATGCATGATTTGGGTGCTAACGTAGTTGGTATATCAGATGCCGGAGGTGCTCTTTATGATCCTAACGGTCTTGATATTGATTATCTTTTAGATAGAAGAGATAGTTTTGGAATGGTCACGAATTTATTTAAGAATACAATTACGAATCAAGAACTTCTTGAATTAGAATGTGATATTCTTGTACCGGCAGCTATTTCTAACCAGATTACAGCAAGTAATGCCCATAATATTAAAGCGTCTATTATTGTTGAAGCAGCAAATGGTCCGACAACACTGGAAGCAACCAAAATTTTAACTGAGCGCGGAATCTTACTTGTACCTGATGTCTTGGCAAGTTCGGGTGGAGTAACCGTTTCTTACTTTGAATGGGTACAAAACAACCAAGGTTATTATTGGTCTGAAGAAGAAGTAAATGATAAGCTACGCAAAAATCTTGTTCAAGCTTTTAATAATGTATATAATACAGCAGAACAACGTAAGGTAAATATGCGTCTTGCCGCCTACATGGTAGGAATTAGAAGAATGGCAGAAGCTTCTCATTTTAGAGGCTGGGTATAAGAAAAGCGGAAGCGCCCGTTCAGCGACGTATAAACTGGAGCGCATCGACAGAGATAAAGGAAACACGACGAGGATCGAGTCGATGTTGACTTATCGTAGGGAGATGAGCGAAGTTTACGAGTCGCTGGGCGCTGGAGCTAGACAATAAAGAAAAGCGGAAGCGCCCGTTGAGCGAAGTTTACTAGTCGCTGGGCGCTGGGGCTATACAATAGAAAAGGAAGGGAAAGCGGAGATTAACTTTTGCTTCCCTTTTTTTGTTTAATGCCTAAACCATATATTTTACATCTCTTCTCCTTGTTTTCTTTGCATTTTACGATAACGATTTGGAGACTGGTTTGTGTACTCTTTAAATATTTTTGCAAAATAGTTAGGATCTTCAAAACCATTCGTATGTGCCACTTCACTAATTGTAAAATCTGTGTCTATTAAAGTTTTTTGTGCCTGGAAAATGCGAAATTGCTGTATATACTTTTTTAAAGGTACACCATGATGTTTGCTAAAAACATTGCTTAAGTAGTTCGGGGTAATGCCGAGTTTAGTCGCTACCTCAATTAACGATAACTTTGGATCTTTATACCACTCTGCGATTATATCAGCTGCGAGTTCCGCATAATTCACCTTTAATTCTAATTTTGCATCAGCCACATGCTTCATTAATGTTTGTGTAAACAGAATAATTTCCTGAATAATTGTATATAGTATAGGGGCTTCTAAGATAATGTTGAATAATCGACGATAATTTTCCTCTATTAAGGCTTTTTGATGCAGATTGTATTTCAGCATAAAACGTCGAATTTGAGCAAGTACGCTGGTAAGATGAATACGTATTGAATCCTGATCATAATAGATGCCTTCTACGGATAAACGATAAAGAAATTCCTTAATGGTTTGTATATCGTTATTTTCGAGACCTTGTATCCATAATTGCTGTTCTTCAGGCGTTAGCAAAGGATCAAGAGGCTTCGAAGAAAGCTGTTTAGTAACATAAAATATATGTTCAAACCCTTTATAGAAACGCTGATTTAAGGCCTTTTTTGTTTCTAAATAAGCTTCCTTTAATTGGACTGGTGGTCCGTCATAAACGGCTATATTGATGTAACTACCGCTCATAATCTTCCATTCTCGGTATAATGTCCTCGCTTTTTTTTCAAATTGAGATTTTTCTATATGTTCGATACTACAGATAATACGGTTTGATAATGGATAAATTTCTATACTTTCAAAAACTGGAGTAGCCTTTAACCAATTATATAAAGGAGTCAAATCATTAGGATGTTCAGGCTCCATGATAAAGAAAAGTTTATTATCCTCTGAAAATAACCCCTCTCTGCTTAAAAATAGCTGTAAGTAAAAATCATTTTGGATAGTATGCGTTCCAGAGATATTTTCCTGATTTATACTCTCTTTTGCAGAAGTGTTAATCAAATATTTTAAATGATTCAAATCAATAGGTTTTACAAAAAAATGAGTTACTTGCATTTGGATAGCCTTTAAAGCGTGTTGAAAAAGAGGTTCAGCCGTTATCGCAAA
Source organism: Bacillota bacterium (assembly GCA_023457235.1). GTDB lineage: Bacteria > Bacillota > Bacilli > Bacillales > Bacillaceae_J > Schinkia. Next base: position 722 of record JAEWMK010000373.1, on the reverse strand, counting down.
AATTTCAGTTCCATCTTTTCGTGCTGATTTAAAAAAAGAAATATCATTCGGTTGCTTAACTAATTCAATTTCTACGATTATAATATCGGGATGAATTTGTTGATAAAGCTGATGCAGTTGCTCGATTGATGTCAAAATAGATACATTTACCTCGCTTAATAAGTAGGACTGCAAAAACCATTTAAGGCCGTTTGCCTCTGTAAAATCCCTATCAATGATAAAAATATTTTCCATGAAATCACCTTATATAAATAAAGAATAGTATATTATTTATATTATACCATTAAATTTTAGTGAAAGACGTAAATAATTACCCTTTTATTTTAGAGTATTCTATATTTTTTGGAGAGGTTTTTAACTAATATAATTAATATAAAGCAATTAGTTTTACGATTCTTAAAGTAAGCGCTTTAAAAATTCAATAATATTAAGGAGAGATCATTTATGAATAAAAATATAAAAGCACCTACAGGAAATCAATTAACATGTAAAGGATGGACACAAGAAGCTGCAATGCGCATGCTTATGAATAATCTTGATCCAGAAGTAGCAGAAAATCCAGATGAGTTAGTTGTTTATGGTGGTATCGGTAAGGCGGCAAGAAACTGGGAATGTTATGAGCAAATCATTGCTTCCTTGAAGGAATTAGAAGATGATGAAACATTACTTGTACAATCTGGGAAACCGGTAGCTGTTTTCCGTACACATGAAAATGCACCCCG
>JAEWMK010000372.1 GCA_023457235.1 Bacillota bacterium | reverse complement strand
GTGTAGTAATATATCCTACATCCTTCAATTTTTTTATCGTTTCAGCCCTTGTAGCCGGTGTTCCAATACTGAAGCCGCTCAAAATTGAAACGAGCATTTCCTCGCTGTCTTCTTCTTTAAAGCTTTTCCCGCACGTTTCCATTACACGGAGCAGTGTTTTTTCAGTGTGGTGTTTAGGTGGCTTAGTCACGTGAGAAGTTAGTTCATGCTTTTCGATCGCAACCATTTCATTCACTTCTACAAACGGTAAAATTGTATCTTTCGATTCAATTCTCTCAACCTTTTTCCAGCCTTCTATGAGCTGTACTTTTCCTTGTGAATAAAAAATACCTGGAACACCTTCGACACTCGTTGTAATTTTCGTTTCCTCATATTCCGCAATCGGCATAAATTGGGCAATAAATCGATTTTTAATCGCTGAATAAACAATTTCCTCATCACTTGTAAGTGACTTTGGTTTTAAATAGGTTGGAATAATCGCACTATGGCTTTCAACCTTTGAGTTATCAAACACCCGCTTCAGTTTTGAAAAGTTGATTTCATTCGCAAAGGGGTGGCCTTGTTTTAACCCCTCCAAAACCTTGGCAGCCCTACCCACTAAACTTTCCTCTAACACCACGCTTGCTGTCCGGGGATAAGTAATGAATTTTTTTTCATACAAACTTTGTGCAACTTTCAGTACCTTATCTGACGTCCAACCTTTATATTTGCTAGATATTGTTCCTTGGAGATTCGAAAGATTAAAAAGGTAAGGGGGGTATTCTTTTTTATGCTCCACTTGTTTATCGAGAATTTGACCCTTTTTCCCTTCTAAAGCCTGTTGAATTTTCTCAAGATAGGCAGAGTCTTTAAATTTTTCTTCCTTATCCTCTTGATAAACAGCATCATAACTTTCATTGTTAGAGGTTTGAAATGAAGCGTTCAATTTGTAGTAATTTTCCGGTTTGAAATTTTTGATTTCCTGATCACGGTCATAAATGATTTTTAGGGTTGGTAAAAGCACTCTTCCTATATTGAGAGCTTGTCCTTTACCTTTTTGATATTTTAATGTGGCTACAGATGTTAAATTAATACCAATTACCCAGTCTGACCATTGTCTGCTAATTCCTGCATCTTGAAGCGGTCTTAACTCGTCGTTCGATTTAAGTGAATTCAGACCTTTAAGCACTTCATCCGGGGTCCATTCATTAAGTAAAAGCCAGTATACTGGTTTGTTCACCTTCAAATTATAGATAATCGTATCGCCGATAATTTGCCCTTCACGGTCATAGTCGCAAGCCGAAATAATCGTGTCGACATCTGGTCGCTTCATTAAGCGGTAAATCGTTTTTAACTGCTTTTCAGCACCGGCATCCTTGAAGTCACGATTCTTCGGGCTGGATTTTACTTTGTAGCGGAACGATTCCGGGATAAAAGGAAATTTCTCCATTTTCCAGCTTTTCATCGAAGGCTCATAATCTTTAGCATCATAGAGCTGTAAAAGATGTCCAAATGCCCATGTAATACAATAGCCATTACCCTCGTAATAACCATCTTGTTTCCCTTTTATTTTTAGTGCATCAGCAATATTTTTTGCAACCGATGGCTTTTCAGTTAAAATGACGGCAACCATTTATTAGCCAACTCCTTTTCCAGCTAAAATTATAGCACAATTTTTCGTTTTCTCAGTAGACAAAATACACATTCACATCTGCTGCATATATAGTAATTATTGAAATAAGTTGGAGGAGATAGACTTGCTTATACATGTTGTAAGAAGCGGAGATACGCTTTGGCAGATTGCTAGTCGTTACAACGTGAATACAAAATCAATTGTAGATATCAACGGATTGCAATTTCCAAATCAACTAGTGATCGGCCAATCATTAATCATTCCTGTAGCCAGTACGACTCATGTTATTAAATCTGGAGAAACATTATGGTCCATTGCACAGAGGTACGGTGTAACGATCAATTCAATTATTCAAGCTAATCAACTAACAAACCCAAATCTTTTATATCCCGGTACGAAATTAATCATCCCACCACTCACCCATGTTGTCCAAACCGGTGAAACGTTGTCGGTTATTGCAAGTCGATATGGTACTACTGTTCAAGCGATTGTCCAAGAAAATCAAATTCAAAATCCGAATCTTATCTATGTTGGTACACATTTAGTTATTCCACGACCAAAACCTACAATTGAGGTCAATGCTTATACGTATCAGGGAAGCGAACAGGCTGCAGCGAATTCGATTAATGCCGTAGGCCGCCATCTTACCTATCTAAGTCCATTTGCCTATATGATTAAAGAAGATGGAACGTTAGAACCCTTCCCAGACCGGTTAGCCATTTCTGCCGCTTATGCAAATAATGTCGTTCCTATGATGTCTATTACGAACTTCACGTCGACTTCACTTGGTTCCAATTTAGCAAATAAAATTTTAGCGAGCGAGGAATTAAGTGAAAAGGTACTAACAAACGCCCTCAAAGTTATGGATGAAAAAGGATATCGTGGTTTAAATGTCGATTTCGAAAATGTCTTACCTGAGGATAGAGAAAATTATAATCGCTTTATGCAGATGGCCGTCGATCGCCTACATCCAAAAGGTTATTTTGTCTCGAGTGCACTTGCACCTAAAACAAGCGCGGCCCAAACGGGTCTATTATATACAGCACATGATTATCCTGCCCATGGGAGAATCGCTGATTTTGTTGTATTAATGACCTATGAATGGGGTTATCGACTTGGCCCGCCACAAGCAATTTCACCGATTAACCAAATGAGGCGTGTCATTCAATATGCTGCATCCGTAATGCCACCGGAAAAGATTTTCTTAGGATTCCAAATCTATGCCCGCGATTGGGTGCTACCACATGTAAAAGGTCAATCAGCAAGAACCTTTGGCGTCCAAGAAGCAGTAAGACTTGCTGTGACACATGGTGCCACTATCCAATATGATGAAGTTGCCCAATCACCATATTTCCATTATACGGATGATCAAGGTAGACGACATGAAGTTTGGTTTGAAGATGCACGCAGTGCCCAAGCAAAATTTGATTTAGTGAAGGAATTTAATCTTCGCGGTGTTAGTTACTGGGCATTAGGCTATGCCTACCCACAAAACTGGGCATTATTAGAGGATAACTTTAATGTAAAAAAATTAATTTAAATTAATTGAAAGAGGCTTCTCCGTTAGTTGGAGGCAGCCTCTTTTTTAGTTCAGGAAATTTCATTAACGGGTGTACTTCCCACGCTCTTGTAAAAATTGATAAAATACTTGTGCACCTGCACCACGTGTCACTTTTTCGGCCGGTTCAAAATTATTATTTTTTGCCGGCATAATACCTAAATGATGGACAATGGCAGCATGGCCTTTATTATTAATTTTATTTGCATCGGTAAATGTAATATTAAATAAGTTTGGAACTTCTGCCAGTTTTTCTAATCTCATTGATTTTACAATCATTTCAGCTAATTCTTCACGTGTAACCGTTTCATTTGGTTTGAACTCACCTTTTGACTTATCTAGTAAGCCCTGCTGAACCGCTGATTCAACATAAGCAAAATACGGTGAATTGCTTTGAACATCAGCGAATGTTGCTGGTCTGTCCCCGCTCATATAGTTCATTTTATAATAATATGGATCTGGATTTGTCACAAGCATCATCATTTTAACCATTTCGCCTCTAGTGATCTCTTCATTGGGTTTAACCAGGCCGGCATCGTCAACATCAATTGCATAGTAATCAATTAATAGTTGAAGTGCTTTTTCATTTGGATGACCTTTAATATCTTTCACATCAACTTTTCCGCGAATTGGCTCGCCAGTCTCCATTGAGACCCACTTTCCTTTAACAGCATCAAGGTAAATAGCTTGATCCTGCGGTTTCATAGCTAAATGGTATACCACTTTTACTTCCGGTGCCTTGTAAATTGGTCTTAATGTTGAATAATCTACATTTTCAATATACAAATATTTTGGAACAATCGTGAAGTTGTCAAAATAAACTTCCTTCGCTTTTTCAGCTGAAACTACATTTTTTGTATCTGGGAACTTAGCCTGCGGATCCCAATTTTGATAGTATTGGAAGACTTCACCAGTTTCCGTTGAGATGGTCACACTCATAAACTGATCCTCGACAATAATGCCGTCAACAAGACGATGGAAAGTAAAGTAAAACTCTTTCATTTTCTCCGGATTTTCAGGCTTTGGATTTCGGATCGGGTCGAATGTGACCGCATGAAGTTCCGTTGGTGCAAATGTTCTTAGAGTTTCCTTAGCTTTTTCAAGAGCCTGTTCATAATTAATAACCTGCTTGACTGTTTGGTCTTCACTTAATGGCTGATATCTGTTTGGATCCTCTTTATAGTAATTAGTAATTTGGCCTGTTTTTCCATTGATGGATACATTAATCCAACTTTGTCCAGTTCGCCAATTCAAATTCCATACAGGATATTTTTGATATTGATCGACATCATTAAAGTAAACATTTTCCAAGGTTGCATCAGCAGGAATATTAAATTGTTTTTTCGCTATATCAATTGCTTGTTCCTGTGTTAAATCTTTATTTGCTGGTGCTGTCTCTGTTGGTTTATTAGGTGCCAGTGGTTCAAGTTTTGCAGCATAATCCTTCATTTCGATTGGCTTACCACTATAATCGAGCCATTTTCCCGTTTTTGCATCAATATATGGATAATTAAAGCGGTTATCATAGGCCAATTTAACAGTACCTGTATTTTCAGTACGAGCTTGATAGTTATAGATAGTTTGATATTTTAATTGTATCTCCATGCTATCCTTCATTTTTTTCTCAGCATCTGCTTGAGACATCATGCCTGAAGTTGGCGGAACTTTTACATCCTCATTCCAACGATAATCATATCCTACAACCTCTCCATTTCCATCAACAACGACAGAAATATACTGGTCCTGGAATGGAATATTATTTTCTACGCGCATAAATGAGTAGTAATAGTTTGCATTTCCTTGTAAAGGTGGTTTTTGATTAGATAGATTAGTAGTATCTAATTCTACAATATTAGCTTTTTGCGGGACTTTGTCTTGCAAAAATTGTTCAGCAATCTTTTTTGCACTTTCCCAATTGTATTTAGGAGGATAAGTCGGTTGTTGATTGTATGTATCCTCCCAGCGATTCATTGAAATAACAGTACCATTTTCGGCATCCACTGTTACACCGATATTTCCATAGCCATTCTCGGTTTGCCGATTCCAATTAATATTCCAGATTGTTCGATTCCCTGGATACCAATTGCTCTGATAACTAACTGATTGTTGTGTATAATCCTTCGGTACTGTCGTAAAGTTTTTAGCAATTTCAATAGCCTGTTCTTTTGAAATTTTTGCTGACACCGTTTGATCCTGTGCAGCGGTTGTTTTTACAGCAGCTGGTGATACAATCTCGGGATTTTGTTTCATGACGGCTGATTCCGCACTCGCAAATGGAACTGCAGCAATTTGCGGTAAAACTAACATACAGCTAATTAAAATAGCTTTCTTCTTCATACCCAATGCCCTCCTTAGACAAGTTTTTTTCTTCATACTATTTAGACGTATTCATTTGGATAAAGTTTCATTCGAAAGAAAATATTTCAAATAAAATTTTTACCAAAAAATTTTTCTAATATTTTTTTATTGTCTTGTTTTCTTCCTAGGTAAATGCTATATTAGTACTAATCAGCTACATAAAGTGTAGTTGATATATATTTTCGAGCACTTTCGTGCAGGATTTTTAGGAGGAAATAAACATGCAAAACGGTAAAGTAAAATGGTTTAACGCAGAAAAAGGATTTGGATTCATCGAAGTAGAAGGTGGAGACGATGTATTCGTACACTTCTCAGCAATCCAATCTGAAGGTTTCAAAACTTTAGAAGAAGGTCAAGAAGTAACTTTCGAAATCGTTGAAGGTGCTCGTGGTCCTCAAGCAGCTAACGTAAACAAAGCTTAATTTGAACTTACAATTAATGAAAAACCTATAAATAAAAAGGCTACCCATTGGGTAGTCTTTTTTTGTTTCAATATTTTATGAATGAAATTTGCGTTACCTACAAACTCTATATGTAGAACTTTCTAAAGGAGGATACATATGGGTGAACCATTTAATGATCTAAAACAGGTTGAACTTTCTATCGAAGCGGCCCAAAAAATGGTCGGTTCTGCAACGATGAGCATGGAACCGGGTCAGCTTGAAGCTGCAACAGATGCCGTAAATGCTGCTCGGGGTCAATTACAAAATGCTTTAGATAATGCAACTGGAGTTGATCATGAATTTTTAAACGAACAACAGTCACTTTTACAAGATTGTGAAGAGCAATTAAAAGAAGCAAAACGTTAATTTTTTAGTTTAGTTTCATTAAAAAAGCTGATTAGGATCCTTGATGGTTCCTTATCAGCTTTTTATGTTCAGCTTTTATATCAAGAAAGTTCTCTACCGTATTTTTGAAGCTCGATTCCTACCGTACAGTTTTTAATACAAAAGCTTTGCGCATACTTTTTTCCATATTCCTTCCGGTGATGATGGATCAAAAAACATCCGTTGCAATATGTATCCAAAAGAGAGCCAACTTTTTCAATAACCTGCTTCCTATCCATCTTATCACCCCTATTCATTACCCATTTTTCATCTCTAAACGGCTGTCAATATCAACTCCATTTAATGCTTGTAATGCAAGTTGATCACATTCTTTATTTAATTTCCTTGAAATCGGCTCATAGATTGGTTTGATTCCAAGCTTTTTCATTTTGTCTTCAATTCGATCAATCCAGCGGATGAATTCATCTTCATACACCGGCCAATCTCCACTTAATTGATTTAAAACAACCTGTGAATCCCCTTTAAATGTCACTTCAATATGATGAACACCCAATGCCTCTAGCTCCTGCAGTAATAGCCAAAACGCAGCATATTCCGCCTCGTTATTAGACTCCAACTCATCAAATGAACCGTTTTTCCGTACCCGATATTGTTTATTATTTTGCGTAAAATAAATAGCAACTCCTAAGCCAGCTTTTCTAGTATCGATATCGTATCCCCCATCAAAAAAGGCTACAATATCATGCGGTTCCGTCTCAATTCCTTTTACGTACTGCTGCAATTCTTTTTTCGTCCATGACCCGTCTGATGAATCATAAAATACTATATCTTTTACCCTGCCAGTCTTTTCAAAATCTTCAACAAGGAAAAGCGCTTCATTTGCAGGTAACAAATCCGATGTAAGTTCAATCTGTCTCCCCTTTGGATGCTTGTAAGTCCAATGAATTGATACTTTCACATCTCAATCCCCTTTCGACAGTTTAGGCTTATTTTATCATATTCGCTACCATTTCAAACGTATCATTTTTTGTTAACTATTTTTTGAAGATTATGATAGAATAACAGTTATTGACTTTAAAATTTCGTTTCGTGAGTAAGGAGATTATCATCCAATGAAAAAACAACAAGTAATCGCTGATGTTAGTTTATTATTGGTTACTTTTATTTGGGGTTCAACGTTTGTACTCGTTCAAAATGCCGTTGCCCTTCTTGAACCATTTACATTTAATGGCGTTCGCTTCGGCCTTGCAGGTCTATTTCTCATTGCTTGGCTCTTTGTTTTTAAGCGAAATATATCATCGATGATGAACAAAAAGCTCCTAATATCCGGTGTAATTATGGGGGCCTGGCTGTTTACCGCCTATGCATTACAAACATTTGGACTTTTACATACAACCTCCTCGAAAGCAGGTTTTATTACTGGTCTAAGTGTAGTATTAGTTCCTTTATTCGGATTTTTATTTTTAAAAGAAGCCCCAAAACGATTCGCTGTCTTGGGTGTTGGAGTAGCCACGATTGGTTTATATTTATTAACATTAGGGGATAGTTTAGCACTTAATTTTGGTGATGTTTTAGTGTTTTTTTGTGCGATTTCTTTTGCAGCTCATATTGTGGTAACGGGAAAATATACACCATTCTATTCCACTCTACTGTTGACCATCGTCCAGATTTTTACAGTATCTGTGCTCAGCAGTATTTCTGCTGTACTGTTTGAGGATTGGCAGCGAGCGTTTGATTCAGAGGTTATGGGAAATGCTAATGTTTTTCTTGCGCTTATTATTTGCTCTATTTTTGCTACAGCCTTAGCCTTTTTAGCACAAACAAACTTCCAAAAGTTTACAACACCGACGCGTGTGGCCCTAATCTTTGCAATGGAGCCCGTGTTTGCGGCTATTACAGGCTTTTTCTGGGCAAATGAACGGCTTGGAAGTAAGGCCTTACTTGGCTGTTTATTGATCTTTATTGGTATGATTTTGGCTGAGCTCCCGCAAAAGGCTTTTGATGGATTAGTGAAGAATAAGCGGAGTTATGAGGCAAAATAATACTTTAGCGAGAAGATCCTTTGTTATCCATCATCAAACTGGGCTGTCCTCCTTTTTGATGGTGGATAATTTGTTTTTATCCTCATCAAATTGTGGGTGGACCTTCTTGATAATAGTAATCCATAACCAAATCGAACACTAAGACCGTTTGATTATGGATAGCCGGGGTTTATCCGTAACCATACTGAATCCCACACTCGTTTGATTATGGACAACTCATGTTTATCCGTAATCAAACCGATTCCAACACCCGTTTGATTATAGATAACTTGACGTTATCAGTAACCAAACCGGTTTCTTCCTCCTTTTGGTGATAGATAACTTTTTCTACACATCCTTCGCATCATTCAATTCACACTAACTATGACAATTATCACATACAACTCCTGTCAGTTTATTTAAAATTGTTAAAAAACAGACATAATTATAAGGGAGCTGTATGGCAAATGTATTTTACAAAGCAGGGATTTAATGGAGCAAGCCTACTCCTTAAATCTATTGCACAACAAGGCGGACATAAACTCTTTGGATGTCATGGGGAAGTTCTGCTACCCGTTTTTGATAAGCTAGATGAAAACAAAGATATTTCATTTATTCTAATGAAGCACGAGCAAGCTGCCGTTCATGCAGCAGATGGATATGGCCGAGCATGCGGAAAGGCTGGCTTTGCTTTAATTGGAGCAGGTCCTGGAGTGACAAATGCAGTTACTGGTATTGCAACAGCCTTCAGCGACTCAGTACCAATGGTTATTATTGTATGTCAAATTGAAGCTGAGAAGATTGGAACAGACTCTTTTCAGGAAGTGGATGTGAGCGGATTAACGATTCCGATCACAAAACATTATATTAGAGTTGGTAATTTAGAAAATTTACCAAGAGCAATCGAAAAAGCTAAAGCCATCTCCGAAGGTGGCAGACCAGGTCCTGTAGTTATTGAAATATCAGCTAACTTGTTAATGGCAAGCGCTGAAAATATTACCTTTGACCTAAGACCAACCGTTGTTGAACAGAAAAAGCCGAAAAAAGAAGTAAGCAAAAATGCTGTTAACTATGTTTTACATGCACTTTCTGAGGCAAAAAAACCAGTCATTTTAGTTGGTGGTGGAGTTATTATTTCTGATGCTTCCGCCCTCCTAACGGAATTTGTTGAAAAAACAAAAATCCCTGTTGTCAGCACATTAATGGGTATTGGTTCTTTTGATAGCAAGCATAGCCTTCATTTAGGAATGTTAGGGATGCATGGTACATTTGCTTCCAATAAAGCTGTTCACAACTGCGATTTATTACTTTGCCTTGGAGTTCGTTTTAGTGATCGTGTTACCGGAAAGATGAGCCAGTTCTCTCCGAAATCAACGAAAATTCAAGTTGATGTGGATCCATCAGAAATAAATAAAATTGTTCCAATTGATATTCCAATTGTTGCAGATGTTAATACTTTTTTAACAGAATTAAACCAACAAGTAAATGAAAAAGAAATTATTGAAAATTGTGCTGAATGGGTCCAAGAAGTTACTAATTTCAAAAGAACGGTGCCGCGTTTTGATAAGGTAAACAGCGTGCTTAAACCTCAAGAGGTCTTGCAACTTGTTGACCAATATTCAGATGTCGATAGCATTGTTGTTACAGATGTTGGACAGCATCAAATATTTACGGCTCATAATTATAAATTTACAAAGCCGCGTACGTTCTTATCCTCAGGTGGTTTAGGAACAATGGGATACGGCTTCCCGGCAGCGATTGGTGCTGCTGTTGCAAATAGTGCCCATCCAATCATTTGTGTTACTGGAGATGGGAGCTTCCAAATGAATTTACAGGAATTAAGTACGGCTGCTTTTTATAAACTACCAATCAAAATCATTGTCCTTAATAACGGCTATTTAGGAATGGTTCGTCAATGGCAAGAATTATTTTATGACCGCCGATATTCTTCTGTAAAAATATCATCACCTGATTTCGCTAAGCTTGCAGAAGCCTATGGAGTTCCTGGATTTAAAGCGAAAAATGCGGAAGAAGCGCAGGATATCATTAATAAAGCATTTGAACATGACGGCCCTGCATTACTTGAGTTTGATATTGTTGAGGAAGAAAATGTTTATCCAATGGTACCTCCTGGAGCCGGAAATGATGAAGTAATTTTATCAAGATAAGTGTTACAACCCCTTGAAAAAGTATTCAAGGGGTTTCTTTCTTATAAAATATTTCGTTCTTTTACCAATTTATAGGCAGCTTTTTTACTTTTAATATTATGTGTCTTGAACATTTCTAAAACGGCAATATAAAAACTGCCGTCAAACTCATATTGTGCTTTTAAGGTAATTTCAATTGCCAGATTCACTAATTTATCTGATGATGCTGTATATATTTTCCCAAATTCAATAAATCCGAGTGTGTCTTCGCGAAAAGAAAAACCTTTTGTTTGCAAATGGTTTAAATAGTCGCTTGTTGAAGCTGTTAGCATACCAACAATCTTCTCCTCTTTTTCATCTGATACCTTTAATAATACCGAAAATCTGACAAATCATCTATATTTTTTATTTAATCATTTTTTTGAATGAAGATAGCTAAGCGACCCTGTTGCAACACCCAATAAAGCACCACCAAGCACTTCTTCAGGCTGATGGCCTAACACCTCTTTTACCTTTTCTTCCTTTTCTTCATGGATCTCAGCCCTCTTCTCCTGTTTTTCTAATCGGTCAAGATCTTCATAAAGGTCATTTACCCTTATCGATAACTCCCCCGTCTGCCTGCGGACACCTTGGGCATCATACATGACAATTAATCCAAAAATCGTCGATAACGCAAAATCGATAGTTGATATACCCCGTTTTAGCGCAATGAAGGTTGCTAATGAGGAAACACCAGCTGAGTGGGAGCTTGGCATGCCTCCCGTTTCAAAAAACACACCCCAATCCCATTTCCCTGTACGCACCTTTTTGATTGGGATCTTTAAAAACTGAGCCAGCCCAATCGACAAAAGGGCAGTCGTAATCCCTCTATTCATAAATGAACAACCTCCAAACAAGACAATTGTTTTTTAATATTATGGGTCAATTCGGGAGAAAATATTGAAGGTAAAGTTCAAACATAGGAGGAAAAAGCAATGACAAAAGACGCAAACCGCGGAAAATTCGCACCATCAGTAAATAAACAAGGTCACCCGGAGGGATCTGCCACAAACCCTAAATCTCAATTAGAACAGAAGGCGAAGAAAAGTAATACAAAAATTTAACCACAAAAAGCCTCGGCCATATAAGCCGAGGTTTCGTTTTTTATCATTATCCCCCACATATGCCGTGCCCAGTATGTCTAAAAAACCCGCTCTCGCAGGTGGGTGTTCGCATCAACCGATTCATCTTCCTCATGTCGTCATGGACAAGGCTTGACGTCCTGGTCAAAATGTAGAACTCCCTTATAAATAGCATCGGTTTTAGACACAGTAGAGTCACCAACATCGTAGGTTATTTTTATTATAACGAACACTATTCAATATTGCAAATACGTTTCGTTACCAATGCATGCAGTTATTTCTTAATCTGGTTGCTTTCTAATTTATCTATTTCTTGCTCTGCATAGGATGCAAATTTAGCTATACGTGAGCGTTCTTCCATGCGCTTCGCGTTGTTATTTCTCATTGCATTCGGGTTTGCGTTTTTTGATCTGCCCATTGTGGATACCTCCTTAAACTATAAAGATCTTTATTAGTGTTGGGATTTTTCTTATAAATTAATAATGGAAATTATTACATAAAAAGAGCCCGGAAAGTTCCGGACTCCATAATAGACTCAAATCAATTATTTAGTTGCAGTTTTTACAACTTTACCAACGATTGTATTCGTTGCAACATCAGTAATTGTTAAGTTGTTTTCAGCTGTTTCAACAGTTACAGTTTGATCTACATTATAGTTGTCTACTACTAAAACTATTTTGTTATCTCCTGCAGTGCCATCTTCAACTTTTGTAACTGTAAATTCCACACCATTAACTTTTACGATAAAGTCATCTTTTGTTGCATTGCTGTTAGCCACTGTTGCTAAATCTTCGCTAAAGGTTAATTCAATGTGAGTACTAT
>JAEWMK010000371.1 GCA_023457235.1 Bacillota bacterium | reverse complement strand
GCATTAACGGTGGGCTACATTTATGGAAAGGGTACAAATACAGCCCGTAATTTAGTCAATCTACCTCCAATTATGCTGACTGCTTCTGATTTGGCTGATTACGCTGTTGGAATAGCTAATAAATATGGAATGGATTATGAAATACTTGAAAAAGCAGATATGGAAAGGCTCGGGATGGGAGCGCTTTTGGCCGTGAATAAAGGCTCCGTGGAACCTCCTAAAATGATTGTGCTGAAATATCATGGTAAAGAAAAATGGGAGGATGTTCTGGCTTTTGTAGGGAAAGGGATCACCTATGATACCGGGGGCTATAGCTTGAAACCCCGTGAAAGCATGGTCGGCATGAAAACGGACATGGGCGGTGCAGCGGCAGTCCTTGGGGCAATGGAAATTATCGGGGAGCTAAAACCAGATTTAAATGTTGTTGCGGTTATTCCTTCAACAGATAATGTCGTAAGTGGTACAGCCTACAAACCGGATGATGTCATTATCTCCATGAGCGGTAAGACGATTGAGGTCTTAAATACAGATGCAGAAGGCCGATTAGCCCTTTCGGATGCGATTACTTATGCAAAGCATCAGGGAGCAAATTATATTGTAGATATCGCAACATTAACTGGTGGGGTTATTGTTGCCCTTGGGGAAGAAACAACAGGTGCAATGACAAATCATGAGGAATTTTATGAAGAGGTTTTAGAGGCCTCCCACGAAGCCGGGGAACCGATCTGGCTCTTGCCCTATTTTGAAATTCATAAAGAAAGAGTCCGTAACCACAGTAAAATCGCTGATTTAAGCAATTCCCCTGGACGCGAAGGACACGCCATTATGGCGGGGGCGTTCCTAGGGGAGTTTGCTGAAGATACACCATGGGTCCATCTTGATATAGCGGGTACAGCCACATCTAGAAAAGACTATGACCTTGGACCTGCTGGAGCAACCGGTGTCATGGTTCGAACGCTGGCAACCCTTGCGGAAAGAATGGCAGAAAAGGAATAATTCATAGACAAAAGAAAATTCGCCTTTGGCTACTCAAAGGCGAATTCAATCTATTCGGCAACAGTCTCTTTAGCTAATGGATTTGATTTCTGGACAACCGCATAAATACGAGGTGACATTGCCCCGGCAAGAACGGATAAAATGATGTCTTTAGGCAGTGGCGCCATCATCCATCCCCAAGCTAATGCGTAACTAAAGTCATCCGGTGCATCCGCCCAAAGCTTGTATGCAAAATACATCCAGTTGGTGCCAATTACATAATTGATGATCATACCGATCAAAGACGCGGTAATAAATCGACGAACTGTTGGCTTTTGTCCGTTTTCAATGATTTTACCAATTACATAAGCAACAAGAATATAAGATAAAATAAAGCCAAATGTCGGTTTAATTAAAATAGCTGCTCCACCCGTAAATTGCGCAAATACCGGTGCACCTGCAATGCCGACTAATGTATAGACAATCATCGCTAATGCTCCGATTCGACTTCCTAAAATCGCACCGGCAAGGATAGCGAAGAAGGTTTGCAGCGTGATCGGTACGCCGCCAATCACTAAAAATGATGTTGTATTAGCTCCAATTGCCATTAATGCAACGAATACCCCTACCATCGTTAAATCAATCGTCCTAAAACGCTTCATCCGTGTTCCCCTCTCAAAATTTGTTAATTTAATAATAGTATGGGGATTGGATTATTGTCAACTTAAATTTATCTAAGGTTAACAATAAAGTGATAAAACAAAAAAATAAAAGATAGGGGACTGACCCCTATCTCTCTATTGATGCTAGTTGAAAAATTCTTTATAACCATGTTGATCTTTCTGTGCTTTAGAAAATTCACTTGAGAATTCTGTTGTCTCAATATTTGCTTTAAGACCATCATGGACCTTCTTTTTAGGAGTTTTCGACTTTTTTCCTCTTCCAGCATGTTCAGCCATCGTCTTCACCTCTTAAGTAAAATTTTGAAAACGCAGGACGTTTCCATTCGATTCTAGTTTGTGATATTGGTGCGACTTTATACTTTTGGAAAGATTAACTTTTTTGATGAGAAAGACCCTCTCACATAGAAAAAGTGTCTAGCATTATTTATTACCGATGCCAGACACTTTTTCTTCAGTCCTTCAAGCCGTTTGTTTATGATACAACTTATAATCTAAGCGATTCAATAAAATATCAAGTTCTTGACTGCATTGTAATGTAAGCTTACTATTAATGCCGTAAGTAGCTGCATAATCGAACATTTGTTTTCTTTTTGTCTCTATCTGTTGTTGTAGTAACATAACGTTTCCTGTTACATTAGTCATTATTTCTTCTCCCCGCAATTCCCTATAAAAATACTATTTTTTTACTTTAAATCTATTAAAACATATTTTGAAAATTAATATAATAGCTTCGACAAAACTAGTCATAATGCTCTATAAAAAATGAAAAAGTGGAATTATTTGCTACAAACTTCTATAATAAAAACATATATAGATATATAATAAATAGACTTTGTGTCAAAACTATGACTATTTTGCTTTTAAAGTCGGTATTTACTAGGAAATAGTCTATAATAGGACCAGAATAGAAAAAAAGGAATATGAAGAGGGGATGAGAGGCGAATGAATGACCATTCTGTTAAAGAACGCAATTTCACACCTATCATTGTATTGTTGACAATTGTAATCAATGCACTTGTAGCTTTTCTGTATTTTATGCCCAAATATGATAATTTGAGCGATGTTGATTTAACGATTTTACCGTTTTTGAATGCCGTGTTCAACAGCTTTACGTTTGTATTTTTGGTAGCAGCCTTAGTTTCAATTAAACAAAAAAATATTAAGCTCCATAAGCGCTTTATATTAGCAGCATTTATAACGACTGCTCTCTTTTTAGTATCATACGTAACCTACCATGGCATGGCTGAATCGACTGCTTTTGGCGGAGAGGGAACAATCCGATATGTGTATTATTTTATTCTATTAACCCATATCGTGTTATCGGCAGCCATTGTTCCGTTAGCGTTAGTAACTGTTGCTAGAGGCCTCAATATGAAGGTTGAAAAACATCGTAAAATTGCACGCTGGACGATGCCGATCTGGTTGTATGTAAGCTTAACGGGTGTCCTTGTTTACATTATGATTTCACCTTATTACTAAACTAAACGTGAAAAAGCTGTAAGACAATGGTCCTACAGCTTTTTCATTTTAATCAGAGATATTGCTCACGTCAAATTCTTCCGACCCGTGACATTTCAACAAGAGCAAATACGATATTGATCATTAATATTGCGATCAGAACAGGAATGAAATTTAATAAGTTTGTTTTGCTGAACTTTGCAGAAATCATACCAACCGCATATCCACAAACTAATAAAGCTATTAATGTAGCAAACATCATAATTGTATAAGTTACTGTCATCTTACCCTCTCCCTTTTAGGTATTAGTAATAAATACCCTGCTTAGTAATATTATACGGCAAAAAAGGCGCTATAAATTTGTCTATATTATGACAAGTGTTTTGGGTTTGACAGCTATTCCTTGATTTAATAGGTTTACAATAAAATTAACATAAAATATTAAAAAAGTTTCAAATAATTTTTTTGAATTACACAAAATGATTTTTGTGGTATAATGATATGTCGTTTGCCTTATTCAACCAATGACAGCAGTTCGAAAAATCCTGCTTAAAAAAACTAAGGAGATGAAGATGAAATGAAAGAAAATTATTATTTGCCAAGGTCTGGTCCAATGCCAAGACCAGCAAGCGTAGAGGAAGGCCGTGAAGTATTAAAGGGTGAAGCATTCCCGGCGCCAAATGTACAACAAATAACATTTAGAGCGATGGAATTTACAGCTGTTTGTCCGAAAACAGGACAACCAGATTTTGGTCGTGTTGAGATTTCTTATGTTCCGAATGAATTATGTATTGAATCCAAGTCGTTAAAATTTTATTTATGGTCTTATCGTGATCATGGAGCCTATTGTGAATCATTGGCTGCCAACATTGCCGATGATATTGTTTATGCGATCAATCCGAAAAAGGTTGTTGTTACTGTTTACCAAACTGCAAGAGGCGGTATTGAATTAGAGACACAAGCTGTTAGAGAATTAAGATAAGGAAATAAATATATATCTGCAAGTCCGTTATTGCGTCCGTGTTTGGTCGGGCATAGCAGTAAATTAATGAGCATATAGAATCTAAGTCTCTAAGCGTTAAGACACGAATGTAGTCTAACTTCTTGAAATACCCAGATGTTCATTCGTGTTAGCTTAGAGACTTATTTGATTTTACACTAGCTTTGTATGCCCGAACACTTAGGGCGCGATAATGGGCTTGTGGAATATTAACGGTACAATATAATACATTTAACCTAAGTTTTTCATCAAATTCGCCATTTCAATTGCCGCAACGGCGGTATCCCAGCCTTTATTTCCAGCTTTCGTACCAGCTCTTTCGATAGCTTGTTCAATATTTTCAGTTGTTACAACACCGAAAATAACCGGGATTCCTGAAGACATTCCCGCTTGGGCTACACCTTTAGCAGCCTCGTTGCAAACATAGTCATAATGTGTTGTTGCTCCACGGATTACAGTGCCCAAAGTAATAACAGCGTCATAATTTCCGGACTCAGCCATTTTTTTCGCTACAAGTGGCAGTTCGAATGCACCCGGTACCCAGGCAACATCAACAGCGTCATCATCAACGCCATGTCTTTTTAAAGCATCCTGTGCGCCTGTTAGCAGTTTTCCTGTAATAAATTCATTGAAACGAGATACTACAATCCCTACTCTAATTCCTGTTCCGACTAAATTACCTTCAAAGATTTTCCCCATGAATGAATTCCTCCTATTGATTAGAATTTAAGCATATGTCCTAATTTTTCATATTTTGTTTTTAAATATTTTGCATTCTCTCTTCTTGCTGGCATTTGGATTGGTACACGTTCAACGATTGTTAAATCATATCCTTCAAGTCCGGCAATTTTACGAGGATTATTCGTTAATAAGCGCATATTTTTAATTCCAAGATCTTTTAAAATTTGGGCGCCGATTCCGTATTCGCGGAGATCCGGAGCAAAGCCAAGTTTCTCATTTGCTTCAACAGTATCATAGCCTTCTTCCTGCAGCTTATACGCTCTTAACTTATTTAATAAGCCAATGCCACGGCCCTCCTGTCTCATGTATAACAAGACGCCTTTTCCTTCTTCTTCAATTTGCGAAAGGGCAGCGTGAAGCTGTGGTCCGCAATCACAGCGGTGTGATCCAAAAACGTCACCGGTTAAGCATTCTGAATGAACACGTACTAATACCGGCTCATCACCGCTCACATCACCCTTGACAAGGGCAACATGTTCCTTGGAATCGACAATATTAGAGTAGCCGTATGCTTTGAATTCCCCGAATTCAGTTGGAAGGGCAATCTCAATTTCGCGTGTGACAAGCTGCTCTTTGCGATTGCGATATTTAATTAAATCCTTGATCG
>JAEWMK010000370.1 GCA_023457235.1 Bacillota bacterium | reverse complement strand
ATGTTGTTGTATACACAGGTGCCCTTGTTCGTCATAAAAAAGCTCATTTAGCATGTTTGGATTTTCCATTCTGTGATAATAGCGCAATTTTCTCTTTACCATCAAATGAGTTTGAATGGGTACAAATGGGACACCGCTTTGCAGCCTTACTTTTCTTCACATGGATTATCATATTGTCGGCTCGTATTATTAAACAATATCGCTCCAAGCGGGTATTGTTCTGGAGTGCGGTTTCCGCTATCGTCTTAATAATCCTTCAGCCTTTATCCGGGGCATTCATCATTTACACTAGAGTAAACCTATATGTTACTTTAGCACATGCTACTTTCATAACGGTATTATTCTGTGTTCTAAGCTATCTTGTCCTTCTTTCATCAAGAAGTAAGAAAAACGAAATCAATAATAACAAAAAGATTGCCTAGAGATAGGCAATCTTTTTTTCTTCATTATTCTGCTTTTCGGAAACTTTTAATCTAGAGAACATTGCAATATTGTTTAAAATGCCCATAGATATCATAAGTAACACAAGAGATGAACCTCCGTAACTTACGAACGGTAATGGAACACCTGTGATCGGCAGCAAACCTGTTAGGGCACCCAAGTTAACAAATGCCTGAATTCCAATCATCCCTGAAATTCCAATGGCTATTAAACTTCCAAATGGGTCGGGGGATTTGACCGCAACCGTAAAACCCTTCCAAACGATAAAGGTTAACATAAATAAGACAAATCCAACACCAAAAATCCCAAGTTCTTCTGAAATGATTGACATAATAAAGTCAGTATGGGGTTCAGGAAGATAGCCAAATTTCTGAATACTTTTCCCTAATCCTTCTCCCGTTACCCCCCCAGCAGCGATTGCGATGTAGGAATTTATTAGCTGATAACCGTCTTCGTCCGCTATTTCTTCATGAAACGGATCATAAGCGGCTGTAAAACGATTTAACTGCTCGTCCGTAAGTAAAGGATACAATAGAGCTGCTCCGATAACACCTACTAAAGCCAAACGTCCAAGATGTTTAAGGCGGATACCGGAACAAACAATGATCATCCCTGATATCGCTAAAATCAGTAAAGCTGTACCTAAATCGGGCTGCTTATACACTAAGAGAAATATAAAGAATATAAACATGAGCGGTGGTCCGAAAGCAGGGACGAATTTCTGTATATATGATTGCTTATTAGAAAATACACCAGCTAAATAAATGATGACTCCAAGCTTCATGAATTCTGCCGGCTGGAACCCGAAAATCCAACTTTGTGCGTTGTTTGTTGCCTTCCCGAACAGCAAAACACTCACTAAGAGGATTGGCGCACCAAAAAATATTAACTTTAGAAATATCTTATATGCTTTATACGGAAAGCCTAACACCATTATGTAGACAAAGATGCCTAGGATTAGCCATTTTAATTGTTTCATGAAAAACAAATCCGGCGTTCCTTCATATTTATCGGAAACAGCCACAACCATACTTGAACTGTAGATCATTACAAGGCCGAATAAACTCAAAATTATTGGTGCCAACACAAGTGTATAGTCATAGGATTTTAACATTTTTTTTAACATACTCTTTTGTCTCTCCAACCTAAAAGAAAAGGGACTGTCTTATCCTTTTAAGACAGCCCAATTACTTATTTTTTAAAGAAGCTTCATGAAGGACTGATAATTCCCTTTCCAACGACTCAAGCAATGCTTTCCCATTTACTTCTTCTACTAACCCAAGCCGAACAGCAAAATCTATTTCCCGTGATAAACCGAACATTTGAGTATCTAAAACTTCCTCATATAAAGGGCATTGGGGCATTGTTAAATTGTCCATTTGAACTTTAATAAGCTTTAATATTTTATCAGCATCAGCCTTAAGAAGGGCATATGCCTTTTCTTTATGATCTAAGGCAACCTCTCTAGACATGTAATCCCTCCAATAAAAACAAGTCCATTCTTATCTTTCAATCTTATCGTTTTATAGGCAAAAATGCAAGGAATAACAATGGACACCGCATAATATTTATGCAGTACTATAGAGGGGTTCATACTTGTCTAGCTCCAGCGTCTAGCGACTAGTAAACTTCGCCCACCTCTTTTGCGTAGTCAACATCAATTCGTAACCTCATCGTGTTTCCTATATCTCAGTCGATGCGCTCCAGTTTTGTCGTGCGCTGAACAGACGCTTACGCTTTTCCTATAACAGGTCAGCTGCCAATTGTGCTAACGATGATCGTTCCCCTTTTAAGAAACGAACATGTCCGCTAATCTTTTCTTGTTTAAATTTTTCGACAACATAGGTTAAACCATTATTGTATTCATCAAGGTATGGATGGTCAATTTGTTCAGGGTCACCCATAAGGACAATTTTACTTTTTTCCCCTACTCTCGTTAAGATTGTTTTTACTTCATGCTTAGATAGATTTTGCGCCTCATCAATGATAATAAATTGCTCGGGAATACTCCTGCCCCTTATATAGGTGAGTGCTTCAACCTGAATGGAACCCATCCCCGCTAGTATTGCATCTAACTCTCCAGGTTTTTTGGTATTAAATAAATACTCCAGGTTATCGTATATTGGCTGCATCCATGGCCTTAATTTTTCCTCTTTTTCACCCGGCAAGTAGCCAATATCTTTCCCTACAGGTACTATGGGTCTCGCAACTAATAATTTCTTATAAATTCCGAGGTCCTCCGTTTGGTAGAGACCTGCAGCGAGTGCTAATAGAGTTTTTCCCGTACCTGCTTTACCAATTAACGTAACAAGCGGGACATCGGGCTTTAGCAGCATTTCAAACCCCATAATTTGTTGTACATTGCGTGCTTTGATTCCCCAGACATGATCTTTATCATACAAGCATTTTTTGACTGCTCTTACTTTTTCATCAACAATTCCAACTGCTGATTGTGATGTTCCTAATACATCCTTCATAATGATGAATTGATTCGGATAATAACTAAAGCCGGGAAGTTTCGAAATATCTAAAAGTGATTTCTCATAAAATTCATTTAATAAATCCTTACTTATAAAAACAATCTGAAATCCAGAATAAATATTGTCATCATACTCGACAACACGGTCGCTTAAAAAGTCTTCTGCAAGTAAGCCGACTGCATCAGCCTTTACCCTTACTAATACATCCTTACTTACAAGAATAACTCTTCTTCCATCTTCCTTTTTTTGCTCTTCAAGATCGAGATTAAGGGCAACTGCTAAAATTCGATTGTCATTCGTTTTTTCATCGAATATCTCTTGCAGCTTAATAAAGGAACGATGATTTAATTCTATCCTAAAAGTCCCGCCATTATCTAGCGGTATTCCTTGATGAATTCTGCCTTGCGTCCGGAGGCGGTCAATCAGTTTTGAAACTTGCCTTGCATTTCTCCCAACTTCATCCATATTTCTTTTTTTAGAGTCGACCTCTTCTAATACTACTGCCGGTATTACAACTTCATTGTCGTCAAATGAAAAGATTGAATACGGATCTTGAAGTAATACGTTTGTATCTAGGACATAAATTTTCTTCAATACTTCTCCCCCTACCATCTGTTTTTATATCAAAGCTTAAAAGGAGATTTGGATTTTTTTGGACGGCTTTTGATTTAAATATATGAATGGACGAATAATCTTAGACGAATAAATGAACAATAAATCATAAACATTGTTTATTAAAATTGTATGGAAAGGTTGGAGAAGTGGTGCGAAAATTATTGATAACAACCATTTCATTTTTATTTATTGCAGCAGGCTGCGCTGGAAACAATGATGAAAAAACTGCTCTTAACAATGGACAAAACAATTTCATAACAGTTAATCAACCGAACAATAATGTTAATGGGCAAATGACAGGGGAACAAATTGCCGAGCATCTCGTTGATCTGGCTACAAGAGTTCCCGACGTAAAAGATGCTACGGCGGTAGTAGCCGGAAATTATGCCGTAGTTGGGATTGATCTCGACAAGGATTTAGAAAGATCACGGGTAGGATCCGTTAAATATTCAGTTGCCGAAACCTTAAAGGATGACCCTTATGGAGCGCAAGCAGTAGTAGTAGCTGATGCTGACACAGTGGAACGTCTTCGAGAAATGCGAAAGGATATCCAAAACGGCAAACCTGTCTCAGGCGTAATGAATGAACTCGCGGCCATCGTTGGTCGTCTCATGCCTCAAATCCCTTATGATATTAATACAGATGAAGGACCTAATGAAGGAAACGATAAGCAATTGAAAAAAGGGGAAGAAAAACAACTGGATCAGATCCAGAAAGAACAATCAAAAGCTAAATAAAAATCAATGGAAGAAGCTTAGAGGGGAACGCCCCTGACTAAGCTTTTTTCATTGCATCCATTACTTGTCGATCTAACTTTTCCGCAGCATTTTGATCATAGGTTTTCTCATAGGAAATATCTGCAGAAATTTTTGAACCATAAAACATGACGTCACGTACTGCTTCAACATCAATGGCGATTAATCCAAGTTTAAGCGGGGTATCTTCAAGTTTTTCGGCTTTAATATGTGCTTTCCCACTTATTGAATATGTAGTTCCGTTTGCGATCGTGGTTAACACGACGTTAGGGTTATGTTTAATATTTTGAACGATTCTTGAGCGATTATCTACAGCAAAGAATATTGTTTTATGATCGGGGGCGTATACCCATGAAATCGCATTTACGTTTGGACCATTTGTTTCGAAATCAACAGTAGCAATAGTTGCATATCTTTCCTTTTGTAAAAAAGGCATAAGATCATCTGTCAACTGCTGTTCAACTTGATTAGCCATCTAAAAAACCTCCTTATAATACATGTACTTTCTTATTTACTATACCTTTTTTAGAACTAATTAAAACCTATACTTAAATTTATTTGCAAATTAACTTATAATGAAATTCGAGGTGAATGAAATGAGAGTTAAATGTGTCCTTTGCGATAAAATAAATGTAATAGATGATGAATCTCTAATTGCAAAACGATTAAGAAACCGACCGATCCATACATATATGTGTGAAGAGTGCAGCTCAAGAATTGGAACAAGAACTGAAGAAAGAAAGGAAACAGGGAAATTTAAGCTATATAAGCACAGTGATTATGGCGATGATTGGTAAATCGAAAAGCGGAAGCGCCCTGTCAAGCGAAGTTTACGAGTCGCTGGGCGCTGGAGCTAGACAATCGATAAGCGGAAGCGTCCGTTAAAAAAGCCAGCAGACACAAACGTGTTTGCTGGCTTTTTATTTATTCTTCAATAATTGGATACTTATCGGGTTCCCTTTCGATTGCATTTAACATGAAATCAATTAAATCTTTTGGAAACCGCATTGACTTTTCTTCACCATTTAATAGGTAATGAACAAAATATAGATCTTCATTATGCTCCAAGCGAACAACTTCTTCTACTTTGTGGTCCTCTTTTAATACTAATTCAAAATGATCAAGAGTCTCTTTGGCTGCTTTATCATTTGGCCTAGCATCACTCACTACTTTAATGCTCAACCAATTGTAAAAAGCATCTTGTAAACTTTTCACAGCGAATACCCCTTAGTCTGTTTTTTCATTTTGCCGTTCTTTCCGTTGTTGATACATACGGAATCTATAAATGCCAAGTACTACAGCAGTGATTACTAAACCTTCCGCTACGGGTAAGCGAACACCTAATAAGGTGAGAGGTGAACAGCCAATAAATAATAAAATATAGACGATGATTGTTTTAACAATTGAAAGCTTTCGGGCAAAACCAAGATTAAATACAATAATCGTTAATATTACAATGATGATATATAGAAGAAGCATTCCTCTCTCGATATTATTGTGTACTCCTACAAGTTCGGCAAAGGCTGATAGCATCGAAGGGTCAATCTTCGTTACTTCCTCCATGTAAGCCACTCCTCTCACCTGGTAATACTTTTATTTTTCTATTTATTCAGCTACAGCATATTTATTTTTCTTAGCTGCTTTTTCACGTTCGTTTGTGTTTAATATTTTTTTACGAAGTCTGATGGATTGTGGTGTTACCTCACAATATTCATCATCGTTTAAATATTCCAAGGATTGTTCCAATGACATTGTTCTAGCTTTTTTAATCGTGACAGTTGAATCTTTAGTTGCAGAACGAACATTGGTAGCATGCTTGACTTTAACAATATTTACTGACAAATCATTTTCGCGGGTATGTTCCCCAACAATCATGCCTTCGTATACTTCTGTTCCCGGCTCAATAAAAATAACACCGCGATCTTCTAATGCCTGAATACTGTACGCAGTTGCTTTTCCTGCCTCAATCGAAACGAGTACACCTTGGCGACGGCCACCAACCTGTCCGTGAATAACCGGTTTATAGCTATCAAACGAATGGTTGATAATTCCAAAACCGCGGGTTAATGTCATAAAATCAGTTGTATAACCGATTAAACCACGTGATGGAATTAAAAATTCCAAGCGAACCTGGCCATTTCCATTATTGGTCATGTCTAACATTTCACCTTTTCTTGAACCCAATGATTCAATGATAGCACCAGTGTGCTCTTCTGGTACATCAATTTGAACTCGTTCAACCGGTTCACATTTTACACCATCGATTTCACGAATAATAACCTCAGGTTTTGATACTTGCAATTCATAGCCCTCACGGCGCATATTCTCAATTAGAATTGATAAATGAAGCTCTCCACGTCCTGATACAATCCAAGCATCAGGGGATTCGGTGTTATCAACACGTAAACTTACATCTGTCTGCAATTGTTGACGAAGGCGTTCCTCAAGTTTTCTACTTGTAATCCATTTTCCTTCACGTCCGGCAAATGGACTGTTGTTTACTAAAAATGTCATTTGTAATGTTGGTTCATCAATTCTTAACACTGGTAAAGCTTCTTGGTGCTCAATCGGACATACTGTCTCACCAACATTGATTTCTTCCATTCCGGAAACTGCCACAAGATCCCCAGGATAGGCTTCTTGAATTTCAATCCGTTTCAATCCAATAAATCCAAATATTTTCGTAACACGGAACTGCTTTACTGAACCATCAAGTTTCATAAGTGCTACTTGCTGGCCAACCTTCATCGTACCACGGAAAACACGTCCAATTCCGATACGGCCGACATAATCATTGTAATCTAAAAGTGCTACCTGGAATTGAAGCGGTTCTTCTCGGTTATCAATTGGTGCCGGGATATGCTCGATTACAGCTTCAAATAAGGCTGTCATGTCCTTGTCCTGTGTATTGTGATTTAAACTTGCAGTACCATTAATTCCTGAAGCATAAATAACAGGGAATTCTAACTGCTCCTCATCTGCACCCAACTCGATAAATAAGTCCAAAACTTCATCAACAACCTCTTCAGGTCTTGCAAAATCACGGTCAATTTTATTAACGACTACTATAGGTGTTAATTTTTGTTCTAATGCTTTTTTCAAAACAAATCGAGTTTGTGGCATACAGCCTTCATACGCATCAACTACAAGCAATACGCCATCAACCATTTTCATGATACGTTCAACTTCCCCACCAAAGTCAGCATGACCTGGTGTGTCCATAATATTAATACGGGTGCCTTTATAATTAATGGCTGTATTTTTCGCTAAAATGGTAATCCCACGTTCTCTTTCGATATCATTAGAATCCATCGCTCTTTCATCAACATGTTCGTTTGAACGAAATGTTCCTGATTGCTGCAATAGCTTGTCTACTAGTGTTGTCTTGCCGTGGTCAACGTGTGCAATGATCGCAATGTTTCTTATGTCCTGTCTTAAATTCAAACTTTTCATCTCCTATATATTCTTCACTATTTGTGTTATAGTTTAGGTTGTATTCGTTATTTTTATCACAACTTAAAGATTATAACACCAATTATCATAAAATGTAAAAAAAAAGTTTATTTTAGGAGTTGACAAAAATGATAAATAAAAATATTAACTTTTTGTTTTTAGGGTTAGCTATCGCTACTGTAATTACCATGATGCTTATTGGCGTCGCTATTGCTGAACGCAGTGTACTTGGCATCATCCTTTCGATTACAGCCACAGTATTAATAACGGGCTTAGGTTTTTCATTAAAGAAAAAAATAAGAAAAGCGCTCTAACGGCACTTTTCTTATTTTTTTAAATAAGTTTCCAATATGTATTCATGTAAACCAGGTTTTGCCGCAAACACCTGTGTTTGTTTCGTTAACAGCTGTAAAGGCTCCCCGTTTACCATTGAAACTTTTCCGCCAAGTTCTTCGATCAATATCTTTCCTGCTGCATAGTCCCAAGGTGCAAGCCGCATAGAGAGGTATCCATCAATTTTTCCTGAAGCAATATAAGCCATCTCAAGGGTTGCTGAACCAAATGATCTTGTCCCTCTTACAGCCCTAATAAGCGCTGAGGTAATAGAAGAATCTATCCGTTTATTCTCAATTCCCCATGCTGCATTAATGCCAAGAACTGCTTCTCCAATTTCAGTTTCCTTTAGAGGTGGCAGTGCTTCTCCGTTGACAAATGCACCAGCACCTTTTACAGCATAATAAAGATCTTCGGCTACAACGTCGTAGATAAAGCCTATTACCCCTTCCCCATTATGATATATTCCCACCGAAATTGCGAAATGTCTCTGCATATGTACAAAGTTCATAGTCCCATCAATCGGATCAATGATCCATACGGTCCCATCAAGAGAAGTCAATTCTTCCCCATATCCTTCCTCACCAAGGATATGATGTGATGGATATTTTTCATTAATTTTTTGAATAAAGAATTTTTCAATCTGTTTATCGATATTCGTTACTAGATCGGAAGCATTTTCTTTAAAGTCTATTGTTAATTTTTGCTTAAAGGACAAACGAATTTGTTCTCCTGCATCTAAAACTAATTCTTTTGCAAAATTGAAGACATTGTCCCAGTCATGGTTTTCCAAATCAATAGCACCCCTTATAAAACCTTTTTTTCTCTAATTATAATGCAAAGTTTTCCATAAGTATAATCTATCACAAGTCCGCACATAAAGAGACGAACCACTTTTAGGTTCGCCCTAGTTCTATTATGCCTTTAAGCGAAGCATTTCTAGTCTGAATTGCTCTAAGATTAATTTTGATTTTTTGATTTGTGCTTCATCATTTGCGACCATGGCATCATAAAGTGTTGCTAGTTCATAATCAATCTCGAGTCTTAGCACAGGTAATCTTTTTTCCGCTTCATTTCTCTTTATTACTCTTACAACTTGTTTCACCGTGCAAACACCCCTTTACATTTTAATGATCTCAATTTACAATCGCCTGAATTTTCTGAGTCCTTTATTCTTTGTATATACTATGAACAACGATAATGATTTGCAACAAAATTGATTGAAAACAGGCGAATTTGGGAATAGTTTAAGTATCATTCAATATAAAGGAGCAAACTAATGAAGTTGATTTTTCCGCTTAGAAATGAAACGAGAACGACAATATATGTGACTGATACAGCTCCCATTGTTGGTGTTGAATATGGCTCAAAGCTTCCTGACGGTACTGTTCTTAAAAACCACAATGAAAAGATAGCCTATGATATAAGTGGACTATATTTAGTTGATTACACATCGGGAAACAAGTGGTGTGAAGGAAGCGTAATTGTTGCAAAATAGGAAAAGCGGAAGCACCCGTTCAGCGACGAATAAACTGGAGCACATCGACTGAGATAAAGGAAACACGGCGAACATTGTGAGCCGATGTTGACTTATCGTAGGGAGGTGGGCGAAGTTTACAAGTCGCTGGGGTACTGGAGCTGGACAAAAAAGGATGAAGAACCTTAACGGTCTTCATCCAACTAAAGTTACCTTATAGATAGGAATTAATGTTTCAAAGGTATCCTTAACAATCTTTGTAAATTGTTCACCATTTTTCAAAACAGGGTCATTCATGTCAAAATGCTTCCCGATTAGAAACTCACCTTTTTTGGTATCGCGGAAACGTGTCAACCCTTTTTCCAATACATCGTTTTCCGTTACGGAAAACGAGCCTTTTTGCATATGGTCTAAAGATATAACATAGTCTTTTGGAACAGTCTTAATTAAGTTAATATTGTTCATTAATGCTTGACCAATTTCTTTTTTGTTTGGTAATTCATAAATTAACGCTAACCAGATAAAGACGTGATCATCAAACAATCCCACTTGAAAATGCGGGTGTTTTTTATAACCGCGCTTATTATTAGCAATCGCCAACCATGTATCCTTTGGTGGATTAACAGTCCGTCTTGCATGCTTTGCAATATGAAGATACATTTCATTTCCCAGTTTCATTGAAAGATCATCTGCAAGGACTTGACCAATTTCCTGAAATTTTGGTTGTATATTCCCACGAATTAATTCCATTCGTTCTTCTAATCCTTCGACAGAAAAAACCTCAAAGTCTTTTTGTGAAAATCCCGTAAAATTCAATTTGTTCACTCCATCATCTGTTTCTACATTTTTATTTTTTGACCTTGGTCTGTGTCTTTTGCTTGTTTAATTGTGTGGTAGCAGGAAAAACCTGAGGCTTTCTCAAATTGTCCACAAAGTTGTTTTTCCTCCCCTTTGCTCGGGACGATTTCCTTAAAACGGCGATAGGAAGCTAACAGCTTTTCACGGCTAACTCCTTTGTCGTACGCTTCTTCTACACATTGAAAAAAATAAATAACATCAATTATTTCTTGTTTATTCCAATCCAGCGATAATGGATAACTGTAATTTTCCAATTTATACACCACACTTTTTCTTGTCTAGCTTCCGCTTTTCTATTTGTCCAGCTCCAGCACCCAGCGACTCGTAAACTTCACCCGCCTCCCTACGATAAGTCAACATCGATTCATTCCATTCATCGTGTTTCCTTTATCTCAGTCGCCGTGCTCCAGTTTATTCGTCGCTGAACGGGTGCTTCCGCTTTTCTACCAGTTATGCCCAGTTTCTTCTAATTGATTCAGCTTCTGCTATCATTCTTTCAAATAGTTCGGCTACTGTCGGAACATCCTTTATTAAGCCCATAACTTGACCGGCCCAACCAAAGCCTTCTTGATCATTTCCATCATAAATATAACGTTTATTCGCCTCTCCGCTAATAAAATTCCTTAAATGTTCATAATCACCAAACTCTTTTTCAAGTTCAAGAATTTTATTTGTAAATTCATTAGAAATTGCTCTAGCAGGAGCGCCGATAGACCGTTTGATCACTACAGTATCATTCTCAGTTCCTTCTACAAGGCGTTTTTTATAAGCCTCATGGGCATGGACACATTCCTCTGTTGCAATGAATCTTGTGCCCATTTCAATTCCTTCCGCACCTAAAGCAAGTGCTGCCAGCAGCCCACGACCATCACCTATCCCACCTGAAGCTATAACTGGAATTGACACAGCATCAACTACTTGTGGAATTAAAACGAATGTACCGGTATCACTTCTGCCAAGATGGCCTCCACCTTCCTGACCAACTACCATAACTGCATCCGCCCCTAGTTCTTCAGCCTTTTCCGCTTGACGTCTTGCCGCAACTAATACCAATTTTTTAATATCGGGGGTTCCCTTAAGCATGTCAAAAATAGGAGCAGGATTCCCACCTGTCATCGTAATAACAGGCACATTCTCATCTATAGCTACTTGAAGCATATGCTCGTATTTTCTGCCGTGCTGGCCAATCGCATAATTGACTCCAAATGGTTTATCTGTTTTCTGCCTTACTTTATGTATTTCTTCCCTTAATTCCTCCGGAGTTTGTAATGACATAGCTGTAATTTGTCCAAGACCCCCAGCATTCGAAACAGCAGCAGCTAAATCAGAATAAGCCAAGTACGCTAACCCTCCTTGAATGATCGGGTATTGAATGCCTAACAACTTCGTAATTCTTGTTTCCCATTTCATAAAAAAACCTCCCCCATTGTTCCAATCAAATGCGCCTTGGCGTATTTGCGCCCAGATTTTTTAGGCCCACACGATGTGGGTCACAAAGACGTTGCCACAGGATGTGGCGTTCTTAGTCTTTGATCTTATGCTCGAAAAACTACCTCTGAAAATCTGAGGCATCCGCCGGAGGCTTT
>JAEWMK010000369.1 GCA_023457235.1 Bacillota bacterium | reverse complement strand
GCCTGACACCTTGCCTAGTGGAAATGTTTTTTATCTCGAAGCCAAAGGTGATTCGATGGAGCCAACGATCCCTGATGGGTCGCATGTACTAATACGTGAACAACCGGAAGTGGAATACGGGGAGATTGCAGCTGTGCTTGTTAATGGTGATACAGAAGCAACCTTGAAGAGAGTAAGAAAACAAGGCGATTATATTATGTTGATGCCAGATAATCCGCTACATAGTCCCATTATAGTAGATGAAAACAATCCAGCAAGAATTATCGGAAAAGCGGTACGTGTGACGAGGGACTTATCTTAATATAGAGGAGGAATGAAAGATGAATGCTGAAGAAATTATTGAAGCTATTCAAAAAATGTCAAATGCTGAACGCATGAAGCTACTTGATTACATGTATGAAAATTACTTTTACAAGCCACTACCTCCAGAAGCTCTTAAAAAACTAGAGAAGTATTTAGAGGATGATGACTATGAGTATTGAAAAAAAGGGCATTAAGGGCGAAGTATGGATCATGAAGCATGAGGGAAAAAATCGCCCCTTTGTAATCGTAACGAACGACTATTCAGCGGTCGAGTTAGATCATTCTATCGCTAAAATAACTAGCCAAGCTGCTAGAGATCAGTTTGACATTGTCCTAGAAGATTGGGAAGTAGCCGGACTAGCAAAACCTTCTGTTGTGCGTTGCAGCAAAATTAATACTGTTTTGTTCACCAAATTAAGCTACAAAATAGGAAAGTTAAGTGAACGCGATCTAAACCGTGTTCTGGAAACAATAGTTAACTATTTCAGCCCTGCACAAGAAAATCAACTGGAGGAACAACAAGAAGAAAAACAAGACGAACAGCAGCATGAAGAGGAATAACTCGAACTTCGGTTAATTAACTAGCGCTAATTAATTAAACATGGGTAGCCTGATCAGCTACCCAGTATTATTTCAAAAGGAGTTGGTTATTTTGAAAGGCGGAGTGCGTAAGCGTGGCAACACCTGGTATTACTATTTTGATTTAGGTATGGTGGAAGGGAAGCGAAAAAAAATTGAACGAACAGCGGAAGGTGCTCAAACGAAATCAGAAGCAGAGGCGGTATTGAGAAGAAAAATAATTGAATATGAAAATGCTGGAACTGTTTTTAAACCGTCTGAAATGACGCTACACGACTTTTTAAATTTTTGGATGAAAGAATACGTTGAGCTGAAATTAAAGCCAAATACGCAAGAAAACTACCGTTTAACGATTAAAAATCACATACAACCACACTTGGGTAAGTACAAGCTAAAATCTTTGACTCCTCACGTTTTACAACAATTTATGAATACGAAAATGAGAGAAGGCTTAGCAAGACAAACATTGAGTATCATTAGAGGAATATTAAGCAAGTCATTGAAGCAAGCTGTCTATCCGTACAAGTACATCAACGAGAATCCAATGCAATATGTTGAGTTAATGATGGATAAAGGCAGAAAACCTACCAGAGACGATTTAAAGATACAATCTAAAAAAAACCTACGGTTATTAAATGAACATGTTACTGAGGATCATCCATTTTACTTGCCGTTTCACATTGGATTACATTGTGGTTTACGAGTAGGCGAATTATGCGGATTAGAATGGAAGCATGTTGATTTTGATGAACGTACAATTGAAATTGAACAACAGCTAACAATTGAAAAATTCGAAGATGAAGATGGTAATGAATATAACGAATGGGTTGTTAGCCCGCCAAAATCTAAAGCCGGGTATCGTACGATACCTATTGGGCAAACATTAATCGACATCTTAAAAAAGGCACGTAAAAAACAAAAAGAAAATCGATTGAGGTATGGTGAATTTTATCAACAGGATCCTGAACACGATTTTATTTGTAAGAAAGAAAACGGCGAGCATTACACACCCAGTGTAGTAAAGACATTAACGAGAGATAAGATAAGAAAAAAACTTGGAATAGATTTTAATTACCATTCGCTCCGTCATACGCATGCAACGATGCTGATCGAAAGTGGACAACCTATTAAAACCGTTCAAAAAAGACTAGGACACAGCAGAGCAGCTATTACAGAAGATCGCTATGTCCATTTAACTAAAAAAATGGCAAGGGATGCCGCCGACATCTTCGATTCCATCGCTAGGGATTTATAATTACTGGCATAATTATAAAAGCGGTGGCAAGACGGTGGCAAACCCCACCATTAAGATAAAATATTAATCGGTCAAACCGTTGGTATTACTCACTTTTTATTATCATCCATCCGTAATACCGCCATGAACGCTTCCTGTGGAACTTCGACTGATCCAACTTGTTTCATGCGCTTTTTACCTTCTTTTTGCTTTTCAAGTAGTTTACGTTTCCTTGAAATATCTCCACCGTAACATTTTGCTAGAACGTTTTTACCCATTGACTTGATTGTTGATCTGGCAACAATTTTCGTGCCGACCGCAGCCTGCACAGGCACTTCAAATTGCTGTCTTGGAATAAGCTCTTTCAGCTTTTCAACAATGACCTTGCCGCGATCATAGGCAAAGTCGCGATGGACGATAAATGATAAAGCATCGACTTGTTCACCGTTTAATAGAATATCCATTTTCACTAGTTTAGACTGTTTATATCCTATTAATTCATAGTCAAAGGAGGCGTATCCTTTTGTACTAGATTTTAAAATATCAAAGAAATCATAGACAATTTCTGAAAGTGGCAATTCATAAGTAATTGTCACGCGATTTTCATCAAGATACTGCATATCAATAAAATTACCGCGCTTACTTTGACATAATTCCATAACAGACCCAACATAATCGTTCGGAACCATTATTTTTGCTTTTACATAAGGTTCAAAAATTCCGGCAATGCTTTGAGGATCCGGCATTTTCGACGGATTTTCAACGGTAATTTCTTCGCCATCTGTTAACTCTACTTTATAAATAACGCTTGGTGCAGTTGTAATTAAATCAATATTAAATTCCCGTTCGATCCGCTCTTGGATTATCTCCATATGAAGTAACCCTAAGAAGCCGCATCGGAAACCAAATCCCAAGGCTTGTGAAGTCTCTGCTTCAAATTGAAGGGAAGAATCGTTTAATTCTAATTTTTCAAGGGCTTCACGTAAGTCATTATAATCTTTAGAATCGATCGGGTATAAA
>JAEWMK010000368.1 GCA_023457235.1 Bacillota bacterium | reverse complement strand
CTTTGTCCCATGTTCATAGCAGAAGACGCTGACCAAAACGGCCGGCCTCTTTTTAAAATGAAAAAATCATTGGAATTGCTAGCATCATTACGATAAACATAACAATTTGCATTGGAATTCCAATTTTTACAAAGTCGCTAAACTTATATCCACCTGCTGTCATAACTAACGCATTCGTTGGTGATGCAACTGGTGTGGCGAAAGCCATGCTAGCTGCAACCGCAACTGC
Source organism: Bacillota bacterium (assembly GCA_023457235.1). Taxonomy (GTDB): domain Bacteria; phylum Bacillota; class Bacilli; order Bacillales; family Bacillaceae_J; genus Schinkia. Next base: position 3,268 of record JAEWMK010000368.1, on the reverse strand, counting down.
AATCAAAAACGGATACGGGCTAACTCCGATACCAATTGCGGCATTCATCGCAATTGGGGCAAACAAAACGGCCGTTGCCGTATTGCTGATGAATTGCCCAAATACCATTGTCACTAAATAAATACCTATCAAAACGCCGGTCGGCCCATAATCACCAAGCAAACGAATAATCCCTTCAGACAGGTACACCATTCCTCCTGTTTTTTCCAAGGCTGTGGCTAAAGGAAGCATACATGCGATTAAGACAATACTTTCCCAGTTCAATTGGCCATAGGCGTCATCCATATTCCGTAAACATCCAGTAATAATCATTAACACCGCCCCGATTAACACTGAAATAACTGGCGGAAAAACCTCAAAAATCATCAATAATACCATAAAGAACAGAATAATCCCAGCAATTGGTGCTTTCCCACTAGCGGAAGCCATACTTGCATGCACCTTCGGCTGACCAACAACTACAACATCTTTTGTTTCTTTCGAAAGTAAGTCAATTTCGTCCCATGACCCTTGCACCAAAAGTGCATCACCGAAACGAAGATGTACATTTGACATTTCCTTTAATATATATGTACCTTTGCGATTAATCCCGATAATATTTAAATTATATTTTTCTCTAAAGTCAATTTCACGAATTGTTTTGTTAATTAATTTTGAATAAGGAGTTAATAGAACCTCTGCAACTCCAAGTTGACTTGATACGAGATGATCGCTTTCCAGTTCCTCTGTTTCTAGTACAAGTTGATAATCATTCACTAATTTTTCAACCTGTGCACGGGATCCTTGAATATAAAGAATGTCCTTTGCATGGATTACACTTGCTGGTCCAGCCATCTCTTGATATGTAATCGGCAAAAGACTTCTGCCCTCTCCGGCTTTTCGGTCAATTTTCAAAATACATAACTGGTATTGCGCCGGGATTTTTAAATCAGACAACAGTTTATCAACCATTGGAGACCCTTCCGTAATTTGAACACGATGTAGAATCCCTTCTAAATGATAGTTTTGAATAAGGTCCTTTGGGGACAGTTGATTATTTTCCACTTGCTTCTTGTTTTGCCCATTTGGCAGCAAGATATTTCTAACTAAAAAAAGATAAATAATCCCTGTTGTCGCTGCGATGATCCCAATTGGCGTAATATCAAAAAAACTTAATCGTTCAAAGCCATGCTCCGCTAGTATTTGACTGATAATCAAATTGGGTGGAGAAGCAATTAATGTCATTAATCCCGACAGACTAGCCGCATAAGAAAGTGGAATTAAAAACTTTGAAACATCTTTTTTAATACTTATCGCAATGCTGATAACGACCGGCAGCATAATCGCAACAGTACCGGTATTACTCATAAAAGACCCAACAAAAATCACAATTAACAATAATAAAACAAATAATTTTTTCTCACTGTTACCGGACCAATGTAAAAGCAAATTACCAGCCTTTTGGGCAAGGCCTGTACGAAGAATACCTGCTCCGACAACAAATAAACCAGCAATCATGATAACAACTGAGTTTGAAAATCCAGCCAAGGCCTCAGCCGGCTCCAATACTCCCGTCAACACCAAAGCTAATAAAGCTAATAAACTCACAAAATCAGCACGAATCCGATTGCTCATAAAAAGAGCGATCGTAATCCCTAAAATTAAAAATGTAATTATAAGCTGCATTGATACAAAATTCCTCCGAGTATTTTAGGACAAAAATTAATACTTATTAGACAATCTTTTCCTCCTCCCATTGTAAGTAATTCCTGAAGTTTAATCCATTGAAAATCAAAATAAGTCATAATATAGCCATTTCTTTTTAAATGATAGTACAATAGATAAGGACAAAAAGGAAACCATCACAGAGGTGAGCATATTGAAAAAGTACAAAACATTATTATTTGATGTTGACGATACACTATTAGACTTTGGTACTGCAGAAAGTGCAGCATTACGGTTATTATTTGAAGAACAAAAGTTAACATTGACGCCTGAAATGGAATCCCATTACAAAAAATTCAACAAAGGACTTTGGTGGTCTTATGAGGCTGGCGAGATCAGCCGGGATGAATTGCTGAATTCCCGCTTTTCAAAGTTTTTTAGGGAATACGGTCAAGATGTTGATGGGATATTACTAGAAAAGAAATTCCGGGGTTACTTAAGGGAAGGTTATCAACTAATAAATGGAGCCTTTGAATTGATTAAAGACTTAGAGAGCGAATATGACTTATATATTATCACAAATGGAGTGTCAGAAACCCAAGATAAACGCTTGCGAGCTTCGGGGCTGCATCCCCTTTTTAAAAATATTTTTGTTTCAGAAGATATCGGTTATCAAAAGCCAAGGAAAGAATTCTTTGATTATGTTTTTGCACGGATTCCAAATTTTACAGAGAAACAAAGCTTAGTTATCGGAGATTCATTAGGTTCGGATATAAAAGGAGCCGAACTTGCGGGGCTCGACTCCTGTTGGTTTAACCCGGAAAAGAATCCAAATGATACTACGATTGTGCCTACCTATGAAATTAGAAAGCTAAATGAGCTTTACATTATATTAAATAAATACTGACGTAATTCTTGTCCAATCGTTTCGAGAAAGTACCTGGCACGTCCGATCACAGAATAATAATAGGACATTTCAATATTCATTATACTTATAGTTTCCAAATATATGATCAATTAATATCCCATTTTTCACAGCACCTTTGAATTAAATAATAGAAGCCGATATTTCCCCATGAAAAGGAATCATCGGCCTAATATTTCCTTTATGAAGATTCCGAGTAAAACAGTTATACGTTGGTAGTGCTTTTTGCGTTACAGAACTACATAAACCACATCCACCTCATATCCCCCAATAAAAACCATCAAAAGAAGCAATCCCAACAAAGAGATTGCTTTAATAATACTTAGGAACTTAACTTGATACTTTCTTCTTCCTCACTATATTCTGTTGCCTGCTCCTGAGACTGAAGTACGGCTTTTTCATTCCGTAACGATTTAAAGAAGGATATACACATGGCTACCATGACTATCGAGAATGGCAGACCTGCAACTGCTGATACAGTTTGAAGCGGGGTTAAGCCACCAGTTAATAAGAGTGCAATTGCCACTCCTGCAATAACGATTCCCCACATAATTTTACTCTTATTCGTTGGTTCGGTAGATTCCTCACTATACATAGCAAGTACGAAAACACTAGAATCGGCGGATGTAACGAAAAAGATGACTAGAGAAATAAATGTCATGAAAATCAAAATTGGGCTTGCAGGGAATAGCTCTAAGA
>JAEWMK010000367.1 GCA_023457235.1 Bacillota bacterium | reverse complement strand
TTAATGTCTGTTTGGAAGATTGCCCCGGCTCTTGCAGCAGGTAATACAGTAGTTTATAAGCCGTCAGAAGTGACACCGCTTACACCGGTAAAGTTGTTTGAAATCTTTGAAGAGGTTGGATTACCTAAAGGTGTCGTTAATATGGTGTTTGGGTCAGGTGCAACGGTAGGAAATGAAATTGCTGAAAGTCATGATGTTGATCTTATTTCTTTTACAGGTGGTACAAAGACAGGAAGACATATCATGAAAGCAGCCACTGGAAATATAAAGAAGATGTCGTTAGAGCTCGGCGGGAAATCACCCAATATTATCTTTGCTGATGCCGATTTTGAAACAGCAGTTGATTATGCATTATTTGGTATCTATGCTGGTTCAGGCCAAGTATGTGCAGCGGGATCACGCATACTAGTGGAGGAAAGTATTTACGATAAATTTGTTGACCGCTTTGTAGAGCGAGCAAAGCAAATTAACGTCGGACCTGGAAATGATCCAAATACTGAAATGGGGCCGCTAGTTAGTAAGGAACATATGGAAAGAGTCTTGGAATATATCGAGATTGGAAAACAAGAAGGAGCACGACTTGTTAGCGGTGGAAACAGAATGATAGAAAATGGTTTAGAAAATGGCTATTTTGTTGAGCCAACCGTATTTGCAGATGTGAATCCAAGTATGAGAATTGTACAAGAAGAAATTTTCGGACCAGTTGTTGTAATCGAAAAGTTTAAAGATGAAAATGAGGCAATATCATTAGCCAATAGTACGGCCTATGGTCTTGCTGGTGCAGTTTTTAGCAATGATGGTGCAAAGGCATTACGAGTAACGAAAAAAATTCGTGCAGGTATCACTTGGATTAATACTTATCACAATACCTATAATGAAGCTCCTTGGGGCGGCTATAAGCAAAGCGGAATTGGCCGTGCCTTAGGCATATATGGTTTGGACACATATCAAGAGATTAAGCAAATTAATATTAACTTGCAAGTAGAACCAATTGGTTGGTTTTCAAAATAACATTAAACAAATGAGGAGAGATCATATGTCAACAACAAATACTGAAATGAAAAAGGAAGAAATTCAAACAGCAGAAACGGTTCAAGGCTACATCAAACAAGTTTTACAAATGATTGAGAAAGAAACAGTAACAGAAGAAGAAGCAAGATGGATTACAAAGCAAACGGTTGAAAACTTTAGGGACCATGTTAACCCAGGATTCTTGGAATATCGTAAAACAGTAACGGAGGGTGGACAATTCGCAGCAGTTGAATGGTCAGATGAAGGTAGTTGTTTCACAGATGTTAATGGTAAGAAATATATCGACTGTTTAGGTGGATTCGGAATTTATAATGTTGGCCACCGCAATCAAAAGGTCATTAAAGCCGTGACAGATCAAATGAAGCGTCAAGCTCTTCATAGCCAAGACTTACTTGACCCTCTTCGTGCAATTTTGGCAAAAATATTAGCTGATATTACACCTGGGGATTTAAAATACTCATTCTTTACAAATAGTGGAACAGAAAGTGTGGAAGCTGCATTAAAACTGGCAAAAATGTATAGCGAGCGCACAACATTTATCTCAACAACTCGTGCTTTCCACGGAAAGAGCTTAGGTTCATTATCCGGTACAGCGAAAGGTATGTTCCGAAAACCATTCCTTCCGTTAATTCCTGGTTTCCGTCACGTGCCATTTGGTGATATTGAAATGATGAGAAAGACGTTTGAAGTCTGCAAGCTTGTTGGAGAAGATGTAGCAGCAGTAATTTTGGAACCAATTCAAGGTGAAGGTGGCATTATTCTTCCTCCGGAAGGCTACCTGCAACAAGTTAGAGACCTTTGTGATGAGTATGGTTCATTATTAATATTTGACGAAGTGCAAACAGGTATGGGACGTACAGGTAAAATGTTCGCTTCTGAATTATATAATGTTGTTCCTGATATTATCTGTTTAGCTAAAGCATTTGGCGGCGGTGTGATGCCTGCCGGTGCAATCGTTGCAAAGGAACATGTATTCAAGAGCTGGTTTGATAATCCATTTATGCATACAACAACATTTGGTGGAAACCCACTTGCTTGTGCTGCTGCCATTGCAACAATTGACGTATTATTAGAGGAAAATTTACCGGCTCGTGCGGCTGAAGTTGGTGAATATTTCCTACAAGGTCTTCTTGATGCTGCTAAAGGACATGAAGATAAGGTAATGGAAATCCGCGGGCAGGGATTAATGATTGGTATTGAGTTCCATAAAGATGAGGTAGGCTACGAAATTTCAAAAGGGATGTTTGACAGAGGAATACTTGTCGCTGGTACATTAGTAAACTCAAAAACTATTCGTATTGAGCCACCTTTAACAATCAGTTATGAAGAAGTTGATAAAGTAATTACTACATTCAAAGAAGTATTAGGGCATGTAACTATTTAATAAAAAAAAGAGGAGGGTTTCCCTCCTTTTTATAAATAGTGAAATAATCCAAGATCAATTTGAATAAAGGCCTATTGTGGATGCTGTCTTATAAGTCAGAGAAATTGACTCATAGGGCAGCTTTTTTAAAAAATTTTAAGTATGCATTTTTGAAAGAAATATGCAATTTGTCATATATTTTTTGTGAAAATTAGAGGAAAATGGTTTAAGATAACTGATAATTTATAAAATTAAAAATTGGCACGGTATTTGCATTATATATTTATGAAATAACTAATTTGTTTAAGAAAGAAGGAATGATAATGACAGAAAGGAAAACACCAACACTAGGAATTGCATTGATTCCAATATTCGCAATGATTGTATTTTTGTTCACAGGGATTTTTATGTATGAGGCAGATCCACATATTCCTTTATTATTAAGTGCTGGGGTAGCTACGGTTGTTGCTAAATATTTAGGATTCTCGTGGGTTGAACTTGAAAAGGGCATCGTCAAATCTGTTTCACTTGCTTTGCAAGCGCTTATTATTTTAATAATTATCGGAACGATTATTGCCACATGGTTAGCGGCCGGTATTGTTCCGACAATGATTTACTATGGCTTGGATCTTTTATCTCCAACGTATTTCCTTCCTGCAGCGGCTGTTATTTGCAGCGTTATTGCTGTTGCATCGGGAAATGCATGGACAGCGGCTGGTACTATCGGAATTGCCATTATGGGAGTAGGTATTGGACTGGGTATTAACCCAGCAGCAGTGGCTGGTGCTGTTATCTCAGGCTGCTATTTTGGAGACAAAATCTCACCACTTTCTGAAACTACTAATATGTCACCGGGTATCACAGGGGTTGAATTATTTACACATATACGCCATATGATGTACACAACCATTCCGGCCCTCATACTTTCTGTTATTCTTTTCTTTTTCCTAGGTCTTACGTATAAAGGAAAAGGGGCTGGGGCGGAGGAAGTGGCCCAACTACAGCAAAGCTTGGGGGAAATTTTCATTATAAGCCCTTGGTTATTAATTGTTCCGGCTATTGTAATCGCTTTAATTGCTATGAAGACACCAGCTATTCCTGGACTTGTTATCGGTTCTGTTCTAGGAGCTATCGTTGCGGTTACCGTTCAAGGTGTAGCGGTAGGAGATATACTTGCTAATATGGTTTACGGATTTACAATGGAAACTGGTAATGAAGTGCTTGATAACTTGCTTAACAATGGTGGAACAGAAGCAATGATGTATACGGTTTCACTTGTAATGATCGCGATGAGTTTTGGAGGAATTTTAGAGTCTAGCGGTATTATGGCGGCAATTGTAAATTCCTTATTAAAACTAGCTAAATCAACGGGAAGTCTAGTAACAACAACTGTTGCAACCTGCATAACGATGAATGTTGTTGCCTGCGATCAATACTTATCGATTCTCCTTCCAGGTAGAATGTATTTAACCGCTTATCGTAAACGCGGCCTACATCCTAAAAATTTATCTAGAACATTGGAGGATGCTGGAACAATGACATCCCCGCTTGTACCATGGAATACTTGCGGAGCTTTCATGACAGCAACATTAGGAGTATCCACATTCCAATATGCTCCATATGCATTTTTGTGTATTATTAGTCCTCTTGTAGCAATTGTATATGCTTACACTGGGTTTACAATAGAAAAACTTCCATATGTTGAGGAAGATGCTACGGTTGGGGTAGATGAGATGGAACAAACTGAACTAACGCCAGTACAGCAAACCATATAATAGATTTAGAATGCCAGACTCTAGTTGGTAACACATAATGGTATAGGGTCTGGCTTTTCATTTATGGAGGAATGCTATGAATCTAAAAATAAAAACGAAGCTTTTGTTGTTGATCATTTTGTCATTACTTCTCGTTTTTGCAATAAATACTTTTGTTTTAGTTCGAACGATAACAAATAATATTCAGGCAACTATACAACATATTAGTGAGGACAGGCTTGATAATATCATTAACAATTACTTCGATACTACTGCCTATGAAAAGTGGCTGCGTAATCCTATAGAGAATGATCTATACTGGCAACTTAGATATGATTTAAATGAGATACGTGAAAAACAAGGAGTCATGTATTTATATACTCTCAATGTAGATGCAGAACAGAAAATTCGTATCATGATCGATGGACAACCTGAAAGCTCTGAAGTAGCCTCTGAAATCAATGAATTACTTGCAGTTACCCAATATAGTGATATTAAAGATACCTTTATAAAAGGATTATATTCCTTTACTAAGATCGTTCATGATCCGGACTATGGTGATTATATGTCCTCCTTCATATCGTTAAAAAATAAACAAGGAGAAATCATTGGTGCATTAGGAATGGACGTAGATGCGAATTTTGTTAATGAAATATCCCGTAAAGCATTTATCGAAAATATTATATCCAGTGTAGTAGTTAGTTTAATAATAACGTTAATCATTGGCATTATTATACATTTGTTTATCCGCCAAACATTAAAGCCATTAATGCAAATGAAGGACTTAACCGACAGAATTGCGAAAGGTGATTTAAAAACCCATGATATTTTATACGAGAAAAAGGATGAATTTGGCGACATCATCCAATCCTTTAACTTCATGAGTAGGGAATTAAAGCAACTTATTGCCGATATTCAGGAAACTACCAACCAAGTAGAAGAAGGAACGAACACAATTTCTCATAATGCCAATGATATTAAGGTGAAAAATGACTTAATTGAATCTTCCAGTGAAGAAATTGCTAAAAGTATAACGTATATTAATGGTTCAATAGAAAGTGTACAAAGTGCAGTTTTAGATTTTGATAGGGACGTAGAAATTGTACGCAATTCGATAAATGCGATGAATTTACTAACTAATAAGGTATCGGGAGAAGGACATGAAGGCTATGAACTACTTCAGCAAACACTAGACCAAAATCTACAAACGACAAAAATATTTGAAGAATTCGTAGGAACAATGAATGGACTGGTTAATAAACTGGTACAAATGGGTGCAGTTATGAAAGCAATTGAAGATATTGCATCACAAACTAATCTTTTAGCTTTAAATGCAGCCATTGAGGCTGCCCGTGCAGGTGAAAGTGGAAGAGGGTTTGGCGTTGTAGCCAAGGAAGTAGGAAAATTATCAGAGGAAACTGCTGTTTATACAAAAGATATCCAAGAAAAAATAGGAGATATCCAAATTGCGGCTACCTCAGCAAGCGAAGAATTATTGCTGACAAAACAGCAATATGATCTGCAGTCAAAAAATATTAAACAAAGCGCCGAATGTATGGAATCTTTAAAATCTATCACAACTAAGTTAAATCAAAAATTAACAAAAGTAGATGAATCTCTATTTTCAATGGAGGAACAACAAGGGATTATTAAAAAAGCTGTCTTAGTAGTGAAAGATAGTATAGAAGAAACAGCAGCATCTTCTCAGGAGGTCAATGCTTCAATAAACACTATTAATGGAAACTTAGATGAGTTTGTAAATGAATTACATAATATTAATCTCAAAGTTAAGAACACGGTTCAGAAGACAAATAAGTTTAAAGTATAGTATTTTTGTAGATTTGGAGGTACCCAGCATCATACTGAACTTGATAACATGAAAATGCATTGATATAATGTAATTAACATAAACTAAAATAACCGCAGATGGTGAGACATCCACGGTTATCCAATTGCATTCCACAATAGTGGGCAGTCGGCATAAGTAATATAAGTGAGAAAGTAAACCCACCTATCCGTGCCAACAGACAGGGTGGGTTACTTTCTGCATAGAGCTATAATCATGATCACAATCATGACTAAAGTTAAGTTCAATCCTGCATATGAAATTGCAAGCATTGCTACGTCTATTGTAACCAATTAGCCTCTATGCAATTTTCCTATTACTAAGTTGTTTACATTTCATCCATTATCGTTATAATTTATAAATGTACACAATTTTATATCTGGCTCCGTAGCTCAGCGGATAGAGCGTCGGTTTCCTAAACCGTGCGTCGGAGGTTCGATTCCTCTCGGGGCCGCTGCAAAACCCTTGCATATTCAGGGGTTTTTTGTTTTTTATTTAATTAAAATTGTCGTAAAAAAAATTTTATTCTTCTTTCAGTGATAAATTTCAAATAAAAGAAAACCTACCTTGAAGGTGAAATTGAACTATTTTAACATTAGCTCTATAAATTTAGTAATTTGTAGAAGATAGGTCTGTTTATGTCTGAAAAGGCAGAGTTATTTTTCCAAAACCTAGTTTATTTTAATAAGCAGTATAGGTGGTTTTAGTGACACGGTCTAAGGCATTTATATTTTTATATAAGTTGCCGAATTTAAGTTCAAAAAGGAGTTTGAAGTGGTATGCAAAAAATTAGCAATGAATTATTAATAGAGTCTTTTGTTAATTCCATTCAAAGAAATTTATCATATGATTTTATTATGATACTTAGAAATGAGATAGTAAGAAGAAAGAATTCAGGTGAGATAGCTATGAAAGAATTGATAGATTTTGTAGACGAGACTTATAACCTTGATAGCAATAAAAAAAGCCTAACTGGACATAGTATGGGTGGAACTGGTGTTTGGAATATCGCTGTTTCATATCCAGATTTATTTTCTTCCATTGCGCCGTTGAGTGGCAGCATTAAGAGGACGGAATCTAATATAAATGCTTTATCAAACATTCCAGTATAGGCTTTTGTGGGTTCTAATGATACAATTGTTGACCCAGCATTATCTGTACGAAAATATAAATCTGATAAATTGGTTAATATCCAATAGCAAATAAGACCTCCATATAGCGAACAAGTATGAATCTTCTGCGCGTAGTAAAATTAATCACCGTATAATATCTAAAGGGTAGCCAAAGCTGGTTGCCCTTTTTTCATACTAAAAGAACCACTCGGGACTGTTCCTTATGACATGAAGATGTGGAAAGTTTAACCGAAATGGACCGTCCCCAGTGATTTCTGGTGAAACACCTTTCCTTACAGAAGCTGGTCCTATAGGAGGGGAAGTAGAAGGTTGCGTTAACTGCAGAAGTAGTAGCTGCTGTATCAGCCAATTTAGCTCCACGTCTGAAAAAATACTATCGAAGGACTTTTAAAATTTTCAGCAACATCCCGATATGATGGATTAGTATATTGGCTAATTATACTGAATGATTAACTAATGATACTTTAAAATAGAAAAGTTCAGAATGCAGTGCTAATATTAAATTGATTTAATTTACTGTATATTCAATGAATTCAAACGCGTTTTTTAAATTAGGGGAATTGCTTATATCATCGGCATTGAGGGAAAACGAGAAAGGGTCAAGCTAGAAGGCTAGAGAAAACTGAAAATTAAATTTCGAGAGACTATCTTTTAAATATAAGGTGAGAATAGTGAAAAGTAATTATATGTTACAAACAGTGAACAATGCTATGAAAATTTTACGCTTGTATTCTATCGAAAAACAGGAACTGCAAATAGGTGAAATAGCAGAAGAACTTGGTTTGAGTGAGATAACTACATATCGTCTGGTCACTACTCTTGCAAAATATGGGTATTTAGAAAAGAAGTATAGATATAGTGGCGGCTATCAACTTGGTATTTCTACTCTAAAATTAAGTGGAATTATTAAGATGCATTGGAAAACTTATAGGGAAGAAGTGAGGCCTATTTTAGAAAAGCTAAACAAGGCTTTGGATAAAACGGTTCATTTCGGCATATTGGAAGGGAAAAATATAGTATATCTTGAAAAATACGAAAGTAGTAATCCGATACGTCTTACATCTCATATAGGATCAAATATTCCTGCATATTGTACTGCCTCGGGCTTGGTTATTCTAGCATTTTCGAATAATATAATTATCAAATCTGTTTTGCCTCCTAAACTCGTTTCATTTGGTCCGAATACTATAACTAGCCACGAGACTCTCAAAAGTAAGTTAAAAGGGATTAAACAACAGGGGTATTATATTGCAATTGAGGAAACGCATAAAGGAGTTATCAGTATAGCCGTGCCGGTTAGGGATTTTACAAATAAAGTTATCGGGTGTAACTGCTAAACTATTATTAACAGTTTCCGCCAGATAAGATTGAACACTTTTTTACCAAATTAATCCTCTACTAAGCTATGATAAAGCTATCATCATTTGTTTAGTTGGAGGGTATGGGAAAGGTGGAAAAATTAATATTGTTTCTAGAAATTAATCAATTAAGGGAGAAAGGTTTTAGTAGATCTGCAATTGCTAGAAAACTGGGTATTTCGAGAAATACAGTCAATAAGTATTTAAAAATGACATTCGAGGAAGCAAAGGATTGGGCAGCCTCTCTTGGTAGTAGAACAAAGAAATTGGATTCATATCAGGATAAAATATTAAGTTGGCTAAAAAACGATCCGGACATGTCTTCAGCTCAAGTGGAGGATTGGTTAAAAGAGCGTTATCCTGATTTGGTGATAGGGGGAAGTACAGTTAGAAACTATGTAAGTCTTCTTCGAGATGTTTACGATATTCCTAAAGTTTTACTTGTTAGATCATATGAAGCAATAGAAGAATTACCGATGGGACATCAAATGCAGGTGGATTGGGGTGAAATCACGGTTAAGAATTTAGAAAAGAAGGATGTAAAACTATATTTTATTACGTTTGTTCTGTCGCATTCGCGCTTTAAGTATGTGGAATTTTTGGATAGGCCTTTTACTACAAGAGATACCATTCGATGTCATGAAAAGGCTTTTCAATTTTTTGGAGGAATGCCTAAAGAGATTGTATATGACCAAGACCATCTGATTACAGTAAGTGAAAATGCTGGTGATATTATTCTGACGAGTGAATTTCAAGCTTACAAGCAAGATAGGGGTTTTCAAATTTATTTATGCCGTAAGGCGGATCCGGAAAGTAAAGGTCGAGTTGAAAATGTGGTGAAATATGTGAAAAGGAACTTTGTGAAACACCGGATATTTTCAAATCTAGAGACATGGAATGAAAAGTGTATTGCATGGTTGGAAAGGACGGGCAATTACAATGTACACAATACAACAAAAAAGAGACCGGTAGAAGTGCACGCCCTCGAAAAGCAACACTTAATGCCAGTCTCTCCCCTACTCTCTTTCGAGAGCAACCTTGGTTCTAGTATAACAAGAACTGTCCACAAGGACAATATTATAAAATACAAATCTAATCGTTATTCACTCCCATTAGGAACTTATCGCCCTAGGGGAGAAAATAAGGTCTATATAGAAATTCAGGAGGAAAACCTCATTATTCGGAAAGAGCCGCAAGGGGAGGTATTAGCTAGACACAAAATATGCCATGGAAAAGGAGAATTAATAAAGAATCGCCATCATACAAGGGATCGCTCAAAAGGAATTCAGGCATACAAGGAAACCGTGATTCGTCAATTTGAAAATCAAGAAAAGGCTGAACAGTTTATACATGAA
>JAEWMK010000366.1 GCA_023457235.1 Bacillota bacterium | reverse complement strand
GTACTCACCGATGCAAAACAATTCTCAATGTCGTTAATTCCATAAAGCGCCCAAGTGTGAAGTATGTTATACTATGTTCGGTAAACTCTTTTCACTTTATGGAGGTTTTATGGAAACTCGTAAATACAATACGAACCAGACGATTGGCCAGCTTGTGCAGTTCGCGCAGGATGGGGAGTATTTTTTCAAAAAAGGAATTAAATATTATCGCAGACGTGATTTATATAAAGCAAAAAAATATTTTGAAAGAGCTGTCCAATTTGATCCGAAGGAACCGGTATTTTTGTGTCAGCTTGCTGTTGTTTTATCTGAAATGGGTGAATTTGAAAAATCAAATGACATCCTTATCGAAATTGTTGAAAAGCTTGAACCTGAAATGTATGAATGTTATTCATTTCTTGCCAATAATTATGCCTACTTAGGCTTTTTTCAAGAAGCGAAAAAGTATGCGAAAAAGTATCTTGAATTTGCTCCGGATGGTGAATTCTATGAGGATACAGAGGATTTACTTGATTTATTAAGCATTGAAACGAATGAGCTTGATGGCTTCCATGATGAGGAAGAAGAGCTTATAAATAGACAGGAAGCGGCACGGGAACTACTTGAAAACGGGAAACTGGAAGAAGCAAGCATGATGCTTCAAAAGATCGTCAAGGAGTATCCTGAGTTTTGGTCTGCCCATAACAATCTTTCACTTGCCCAGTTTTATCTTGGAAATGTAAGTAAAGCGATTAAAATTGCCCAAGATGTGCTCAAGAAAAGTGAAGGCAACCTGCATGCTCTATGCAATTTAGCCGTTTATTATCATTATCTTGGACGTGAAAAAGAGGTTGCCCATATCGTAAAACAGCTCCGTGTTGTACACCCGATTGATATGGATCATCGCTCTAAACTTGGCGTTACTTTCGCCTTATTAGGCCAATACGAAATTGCGTTCAAATGGCTGCGTTGGCTGCAAAAGTTTGGTTATGAGGGAGACGGGGCATTTTACTACTGGCTTGCAGTTTCAGCTTACCATACGAACAAAAAGCAATTAGCAGATGAAATGTGGCAAAAAGTCATTAAGCTTAATCCGGAAAAAAAGGGTGCAGAACCTTGGTTAAAAGTTCAAGCGCAGCAGCCAAAAGGAAAAGCAATCAATCACTCCTTAATCCAACAATTTAAGGAAACAGACAGCGATGAGAAAAAGCTATTGATTTTGCTTTTACTAAAAAGATCAGGAAATATCAGGTCGCTAGAGGAAATAAACTCCTATTTACTGACAAATAATGAATCTGATGTTGTTAAAGAATTTACGCATTTAATGTTGAACAAACTAACAAACAAACAACTGAAAACTTCTTCACGCCTAACAGATGGACTTGAGGTCGTTGATGCCCTTTCAGATCAATGTACATGGCCTCAAAGCTTGGAGCAGAAATTTTATATGCTCTGGTTTAGAATATTGCTGAATGCCTTACATTCGCCGGTCAGCTTTAAAAATAACCATGCATGGGCAGCTGCAATCGAATACTGCTGCTTACGGGCCGAAGACGAGCAAGTTACACAAAAGCAAATTGCTGAAAAATATATGATCTCAACATCGACTTTGAGAAAATATATGAATTATGTAACAGAACTAGTCTAAAAAAGCTCCTAATCCCCTAATAGGGTGAGCATATTAATAGACGACAAACAAAAATTTGTTTACTATAGATATATAACGAAATATAGGGTATAGGGTATCCGGAAAAGGAGTGTAAGAAAAATGAGTGAAGAAAAAATTTGGGATGTTATCATTGCTGGAGCAGGTCCTGCAGGAATGACAGCAGCAGTATATACATCAAGGGCAAATCTATCAACATTAATGCTTGAGCGCGGTATGCCTGGAGGCCAAATGGCAAACACAGAAGACGTTGAAAATTACCCAGGCTACGAATCAATCCTTGGTCCTGACTTATCTACCAAAATGTTTGAACATGCGAAAAAATTCGGTGCAGAATATGCTTATGGTGAAATCAAACAAGTTATTAATGAAGATTCGTATAAAATTGTAGACTGCGGCAATAAGCAATATAAAGCAAAAACAGTGATTATTACAACAGGTGCACAACATCGTAACCTTAACATTCCTGGTGAAAAAGAATTAAGCGGACGCGGTGTTTCCTATTGTGCTGTTTGTGATGGCGCCTTTTTCAAAGGAAAAGAATTAGTCGTTATTGGCGGCGGTGACTCCGCCGTTGAGGAAGGTGTTTATTTAACACGCTTTGCTTCAAAGGTAACTTTAATTCACCGTCGTGATGAATTGCGCGCCCAAAAGATTCTTCAAAAACGTGCATTTGATAATGAAAAAATGGAATTTATTTGGAATAGCGTTCCGAAAGAAATCAAAGGTACAGATGGAAAAGTATCAAGCATCCTAATCGAAGATGTAAACACAGGTGAACAACGTGACTATAAAACTGACGGCGTATTTATTTATGTCGGTCTAGTTCCACTAAGTGAACCATTCAAGAGCCTCGGAATCACAAATGAAAATGGCTATATTGAAACAAATGATTTGATGGAAACAAAAGTTCCTGGCATTTATGCTGCCGGAGATATTCGTGAAAAAATGCTTCGTCAAATCGTTACGGCAACAGGTGACGGAAGTATCGCTGCTCAAAGTGCACAGCATTACATCGAAGAGCTAGAAGAAAAATTAAAAGCTTAATTAAAAGCTTAATTAAAAGGAAAAATTTCAAAAAATTAACAACTAATTAATGTTACTGTAATATGATTGAAATAATTTTGGGGTATGATGATTATAAATAAAGCCCCCCTTTATTTAATATACATTTTTGTTCGGAAGGGACTGTCTTAATTAAGACAGCCTCTCTTTTTTGTGCAAAAATATACTTTAATATAGTAACACTGGAAAAAAGAAGAAAATTGTTACCTTTACATAATAATAGTATAATGACTTCATGGGAGACATTAGGGGAATTTTACCTGAATTTTACCTCTAATGGAGGTTTGAACGGAAAAAGAGGTGATGGTATTGCAGCGGATTACGAATTGTGTATTAAAGAAGGGTGACAAAATTCTTCTTCTTCAGAAACCGAGGCGCGGCTGGTGGGTAGCACCAGGGGGCAAGATGGAATTAGGTGAATCTGTAAAGGAATCGGTCATCCGTGAATATCATGAAGAGACTGGGGTTAACTTAAAAAATCCAACTGTCAAAGGGATTTTTACAATCAATATTAAAGAAAACGATCAGGTCATTTCAGAGTGGATGATGTTTACATTTTTCGCTGAGGACTATGATGGAGTTAATCTTGATGAATCTAGCGAGGGTATCATTAAGTGGCATTTGGTCGAAGATGTGTTGCAGCTACCAATGGCACCTGGGGATTATCATATTTTAGACCATTGTATGAATGGAAATGGAATAGTGTATGGCACATTCACGTACACACCGGATTTTCGACTTCTTTCATATCGCTTAGATCCATCTTAATATAGGGAATAAGGGAACAAGGGGACGGTTCGCATGTTCCACACAATGTCACACGAGAACCGTCCCCATATTCCATGTGATAAAAAAAGATCAAATCAGTGTTGGGGAATTTTGCAAAGGAAGGGAAAGTAAAAAAATGGCTACACCAAATCAGGATGTGCAAATGGTTATAATAACTGGGATGAGTGGTGCAGGTAAAACTGTCGCTGTTCAAAGTTTTGAGGACCTTGGTTTTTTCTGCGTTGACAATTTACCTCCAACACTACTTCCGAAATTAATGGAGTTAGTAAAAGAGTCTGGAAATAAAATGAATAAAATTGCCTTAGTCATGGATATGCGCGGACGAGAATTTTTTGATACATTAATAGACGCGATTGATGGTATGAGTGAAGTAAGCTGGATTACTCCACAAATTCTGTTTTTAGATGCAAGTGATCAAGTTTTGGTGAGCCGCTACAAGGAAACGAGACGGTCGCATCCATTAGCAAAAAGCGGTTTGCCTTTAGAAGGAATCAAGCTTGAAAGAGAAATTCTCGATGAATTAAAAGGCAGAGCTCAACATATTATTGATACTTCTGATTTGACCCCAAGAATGCTGCGGGAAAAAATCATCAGCGGGTTTTCGCAGGATAAGCAACATGTTTTTACAGTGAATGTGATTTCGTTTGGATTTAAATATGGGATTCCGATTGATGCTGATCTCGTTTTCGATGTACGTTTTTTACCAAATCCACATTATATTGATTCATTACGTCCGAAAACTGGTCTTGATGAAGAGGTTTCTTCATACGTATTAAAACAGCCGGAAACACAAAAGTTTCTTGAAAAGCTCATTGATCTCCTCAGCTTTATGTTGCCGCAATATAAGCGTGAAGGGAAAAGTCAGTTGGTGATTGCAATCGGCTGTACAGGTGGGCAGCATCGTTCAGTGACGCTTGCAGAATATATCGGGAAGCATTTCGAAAATGGCTACTTTGTCGGTCGAGGGCATCGCGATATTGAAAAAAGGAAGGGAAAAAGGTAACGATACATGGAATGGAGAAAACTGCCTAGAATTGTAGTGATCGGCGGGGGAACTGGATTGCCGGTGCTTCTTCGCGGATTAAAGCAGTATCCAATTGATATCACTGCGATTGTGACGGTAGCGGATGATGGAGGGAGTTCCGGAAGACTACGGAGTGAGCTCCAGATCCCGCCTCCCGGGGATATTCGCAATTGTTTAGCAGCCTTATCAGAGGTTGAACCTTTAGTCGAGAGCTTATTTCAGCACCGCTTTCGAAATGGCAATGAGCTGTCAGGTCATGCACTAGGTAATTTATTACTTGCTGCGATGACGAGCATTACAGGAGATTTTGTAAGCGGCATTCGTGAAATGAGCAAGGTTCTTAATGTGAAAGGCAAGGTATTGCCTGCAGCCAATCGGGCCATCATTCTTCATGCCGAATTGGAAGATGGGACCGTGGTGACGGGCGAATCGAAAATACCGAATGCGAATAAAAAAATAAACCGTGTTTTCCTTACGCCATCTGATGTGGAACCACTCCCCGAAACATTGGAGGAAATTAACAACGCTGATTTAGTTGTTATTGGTCCTGGAAGTTTATATACTAGTATTTTACCGAATTTACTTGTTTCGAAAATAGGGCAGCAGCTTTGTCACTCCAAAGCGAAAAAAGTGTATGTATGCAATGTCATGACGCAAGCAGGGGAAACAATGGGCTACACATCGAGTGACCATGTCAAAGCATTGTACGATCATTTAAAATGTGCCTTTTTAAATAGTGTCATTGTAAATGATGCCGAACTGCCGAAAGAAGTCCTACAACGATATAAACTTGAAAATGCCCAGCCGGTGAAATACGACAAGGAAAAACTCGAAAACTATGGGCTCGAAATAATCAATAAAGATTTGGTGCAGATCAAGAACGGCGTCATTCGTCATGATACTGAGAAGATCGCAAATGTAATTTATTCTTTATTGTAAAAGTGAGGGGGTGGAGACTTGTCTTTTGCTTCTGAGACAAAAAAAGAATTAACAAATATAGAAATCAAAAATTGTTGTGCAAAAGCAGAGCTTTCCGCTCTCATTCGAATGAATGGTTCGATGTCCTTTATGAATCGGAAAATTATGGTTGATGTTCAAACAGAAAACGCAGCGATTGCCAGAAGAATATACACTTTGTTAAAAAGAGAGTATAATATCACTGTTGAACTACTAGTAAGAAAGAAAATGAGATTGAAAAAAAATAATGTATATATAGTTAGGATGGTTCAGCAAGCAAAAGAGATCTTAGAGGATCTTGGGATTATTGGAGAAGGGTTCACTTTTGTTCGAACGATCTCTGATGTTTTTTTAAAGAAAAAGTGTTGCAAACGCTCTTATCTAAGAGGTGCTTTTCTTGCGGGAGGGTCTGTAAATAACCCGGAAACATCGTCCTACCATTTAGAGATTTTTTCATTATATGAGGAACATAATAGTTCCTTATGCGAGTTAATGAATTCATTTGGATTAAACGCAAAAACGCTGGAACGTAAGAAAGGGTATATTACGTATTTAAAAGAAGGAGAAAAAATCAGCGAACTCCTTAATATTATCGGCGCCCACCAAGCGCTACTTCACTTCGAGGATGTCCGAATTGTTCGCGATATGCGAAACTCGGTTAACCGCCTAGTTAATTGTGAAACAGCGAACTTAAACAAAACGATTGGGGCGGCCATTCGCCAAGTGGAAAATATTCGTTATATCCAAGATACCGTTGGCCTTGAGACACTCCCGGATAAACTTAGGGAAATCGCTGAGCTAAGGATTACATACCAGGATGTTACTCTTAAGGAGCTGGGGGAAATGGTATCTGGCGGACAAATAAGTAAATCAGGGATTAATCACCGTTTACGTAAGATTGATGAAATTGCAGAAAAATTACGATTAGGTGAAACCATTTCCAATTCTTAAACGTATGATTATAGGTAAACTTTTGTCAGATGGGGCTGGCTAACTAACATTTAAATGATGTTTAAGTTTTGAAAATTATATAGATAATAATTTGTAACAATGATGAAACAATTTTACTGGCTCACTCTGTTACAATAGGATAAAATGGGGTTGTGTATGACAAGGAGGAGAACACTTTGATAGAAAAGACGGTTACTGTAAAGCTGAAAACTGGCCTTCAAGCCCGTCCGGCAGCGTTATTTGTTCAGGAAGCCAATCGCTTTTCTTCTGACATTTTTTTAGAAAAAGAAGGAAAAAAAGTGAATGCAAAAAGTATAATGGGCCTTATGAGTTTAGCAGTTGAATCTGGTGCAGATGTAAAGCTGTTAGCAGAAGGACATGATGAACAGGATGCTGTAACAAAGCTTACCGAATTTATAGAAAACGAACAACATCATTGATATTGTGGTAAAAAAACTTCGTGCAACTTACAAGGTGCGGAAGTTTTTTTATTTTGTACTATAAGAAAGTATAGAATTATATTGATTATAGTATAAGAAAGGACATCGACTTCCGCCATTGTTGGCGGTAAGTCGTGTCTTTCTAAGGATGGAGACAGGATTACTGCCCTTATAGCAGAGTTCCAAAGCCGAACAGGGTAGAATAATACCGGAATTATGCCCTAATGGAGAAGGTTCAACGCTGAATAAGGCAGAATAACACCGGAATTGTGCCCTTATGTAGGAGCTCCAAAGTCGAATAGGGTAGAATAACGCTGTAATTGTACCCTAATGGAGGAACTCCACAGCCGAATAGGGTAGAATAACACTGTAATTGTACCCTAATGGGGGAGCTCCAAAGCCGAATAGGGTAGAATAATGCTGTAATTGTACCCTAATGGAGGAGCCCCAACGCTAAATAAGGTAGGATAGCATGTATCTCCATAGTAATAATTGACGTAAAAAACACGACATCACCTTCGAAAGGACAATGTCGTGTTTTTTTACTTATTTACTTTTTCTTTTCAATGCTCTTTGTAAGAATCTTATCAATTAAACCATACTCACGTGCTTGTTCAGCATCCATGAAGTTATCTCGCTCAGTATCACGGTTGATAATTTCAATTGGCTGGCCAGATCTTTCAGCCATGATCGCATTTAATTTTTCACGCATTCTAATAATACGTCTTGCATGAATTTCGATATCAGTTGCCTGACCTTGTGTTCCGCCTAATGGCTGGTGAATCATAATCTCACTGTTAGGTAATGCAAAACGTTTGCCTTCAGCACCTGCAGTTAATAGGAAAGCACCCATGGAAGCAGCCATACCGATACAAATTGTAGAAACATCGGGCTGAATGAACTGCATAGTGTCATAAATAGCCATACCAGCTGTGATAGAACCACCAGGACTATTTATGTATAATGAAATATCTTTATCAGGATCTTCAGCGGCTAAGAAAAGAAGCTGTGCCACGATTGAGTTAGCAACTGTATCATCAATCGCAGTTCCTAACAAAATAATTCTGTCTTTTAAAAGTCTTGAATAAATATCATAAGCTCTTTCACCACGATTTGTTTGCTCAATAACTGTTGGGATTAAATGCATATCCATCGAAATTCCTCCTCATCTGTAATTAACATTAACTTCTAATTTAAATATACATGCATGGTCAATGAAGGTCAAACATGACGTTAT
Source organism: Bacillota bacterium (assembly GCA_023457235.1). GTDB lineage: Bacteria > Bacillota > Bacilli > Bacillales > Bacillaceae_J > Schinkia. Next base: position 3,562 of record JAEWMK010000366.1, on the reverse strand, counting down.
GTAATCTTGCGCTTTTTTCAGGATAGCCCATTTTCCTTGTAATTAAACCATATGTGGAAAATGTTTAAATTATTCATAGCACATCTGCAGGCCCATGGGGGTCGGGTTCTCTCGCCTGGGCTATGGGGGCTGGGCCATGGAGCCGGGAACTGTGTCCCGGTCCCACTGCGTTATGCCACAGTTCCCGACCCTGCGTCCCACTCTGTGGTCACCAAAACTGTGCTAGAGAACCAACTGAGCCAGAGAACCCGACCCTGTGTCCCAAATACCACTTGCAAAAAAATGAAATCTTTCATATAATAAACTTCGTTGTGTGTATCAACTTAAGTGCTTGCCCTCGTGGTGTAATGGATAACACGTAAGATTCCGGTTCTTGAACTGGGGGTTCGATTCCCTCCGAGGGCGTCTATGGGGAAATTTGAGTTAAATTATAAAATTGGAGGAAACACTCTGAGACATTGATAAATCAATGGTTTAGGGTGTTTTTTCTTTAGTGTTTGCTGTACAAGAATACGCTTAAAAACGAAAAAAGCGAAAAAGTTTTTACACAAATTTTACACACTTAACCTCACTATATTTTCAACTGGAAGCGACGGTACCGCTGGCTCGGCTATGCTTTACTTTATTCTTCTTAATTCAGCTATGTCTTGTTCCTATTCAATTGAGCGCAGGGACAATCTTTCTAATATCTTTTCTTGCCTTTCTTGGCTTTTTACTAACTTCTGAATGATTTTAATTTCACTCCTTTTATTGTATTATAACTTCTTTGTTACTCGAATTGTTTTACCAATTATTTTTGCTGGATTATTTTCTGTGATGAAAGATTCATCAACTTCGCCTATTTTGTGGGGTTAAAATTATTATAATCATAGCACGAAACCTATTAATCATTAACAAGCAACACATAACATACGTAACGAATTAATATCATTTCATATTCACATGACATTTTTTTATAAAAAAATATAAATTTTTATCAAAAAACGTAAGCGTTTCCATACAATAATAATAATAACTGTAGTACAATGTTTGTAAGGGGGATTTGAAATGAAACAAGGTCTTGTACAACAACAAACTACAAAACTAGTGATGACAAATGAACTTAGGCAAGCTATTTCGTTACTTCAATATTCATCTGCAGAGCTTGATCAATTTCTTCAAGAGCAGGCAACCGAAAACCCGCTTTTAAGTGTGGAATCATTTCGCGTAGAATCAACCCGGAAGAAGAAAAAGAACTCCCCTACAACCGGACAGCCTTCTACAAAAATGGAGCAGCAAGAGTCCCGTATGACCATCCATGACCATTTGCAAAAGCAAATTGGCTTATTAAAAATAGGATCAGAAGAAAAACAAATCATAAATTATTTGATTTTATCGATAGATAAATCAGGCTATTTTACAGGCAACATCGAAGAGATCAGCAATCGCTTTACTGTTCCTGTCTCAGTGATTGAAAGCCTTTTAGGTAAAATTCAGGAGTGTGAGCCGGTCGGTGTTGGAGCTCGTAATCTCCGAGAATGCTTATTAATTCAATTAAAAAACCTGCCAGAACGGAATCTGCTTGCAGAAGAGGTCGTTGCAAACTATTTGCAAATGTTAGCGGACCGTAAATGGAAAGACATCGGAGCCAAACTCAATGTACCGATTGAACAGATTCAAGATGTGTTTGATTTTATTCAAATGTTGGATCCGCGGCCGGCCAGTGCTTTTAATGAAGGCGTTTCCAACTATATTGTGCCGGACATGATTATAAAAAAAGAACAAGAAGATTTAGTGATCAGCTTTAATGAGCGGCTTATGCCTTCGATAAAGGTGGATAGTTCGTATGAGCCAATTATTGGACAAAAAGATAATGAGGCCTACAAGTATTTGCGTGAAAAGATGGACCAGGTTTACTTTCTAAAACGAGCCTTCGAGCAGCGCTTAGAGACGATGCAGAAGGTAATGAATGCGATTATCGATCGCCAACGGGATTTTTTCCTAAAAGATAATGCAAAATTAAAACCGCTGACGATGAGAGATATTGCACAAATGATTGATGTTCATGAATCAACAGTCAGCCGAACCGTAAATGGAAAATATGTTCAAACTTCAAAGGGTGTGTTTGAGTTAAAATACTTTTTCACATCAACGATCCAAACGGAAGATCTTGAGGATGCGTCTTCGAAGGAAGTAAAAGAAGCAATGAAAACGATAGTCGATGGAGAAAATAAAAAGAAACCATTGTCAGATCAGCAAATTGCAGCCATACTTAAGGAAAAGCACGGCTATCATATTTCAAGAAGAACCGTTGCAAAATATCGGGAGCAACTTGGGATTTTAGCCTCATCCAAACGAAAGCGATATTAACTTCATTCAGCAGAAGAAAAAATCTTAGTGCAAATACACCTTAGTGTATTTGATTCACATTATACCATAAGGGGTCATACACTAATATGAAGCAGCCAATACAGGTAAATTTTTATACGAGACCGGTTTGTCCGCTCTGTGAAAAGGCAAAAACAAAATTGCTCGAGCTGGCAAAGGAATTTCCTCTCGAAATCCATGAAATTGACATCTATCAGGATGATGAACTACTCGAAAAATATCAACTTATGATTCCAGTTATTGTAATTGATGGTGAAGAAGTGGATTATGGAATGGTTAGTGAAGAGGCCGTTCGACATTTTCTTCAGTCAAAATATAAGCATATTTGTTGAACGTCAAAATTATTCCTGTTACAATAAGCAATATAGCAGGAGTGATTTTTTTTACCGCAAGTGGGACATAATTTGTCTGAACGGGACATAAAAAGTCCTGATTATTGGTAAAAAAATCTTGTAAGGGGAAGTAAAGATGGATACTGTTTTAAAAATTCAACAAAAATTATTACCCGATTTGCTCGAGGTTATGCAGCATCGCTATCAAGTTTTAAAATATATTCGTTTGATGGAACCGATCGGCAGGCGAATATTAGCGACGCATATGGGCATGACAGAGCGGGTGCTCCGGGCCGAAATTCTTTTTTTAAAAGAGCAGGGATTGGTTAATGTTTCTTCGGGTGGAATGAGCTTAACTCCAGAGGGCAGACAGTTAATTAGGTCACTTGAATCCGTAATGAAAGAAGTTTCCGGATTAAAAGAATTAGAGTTGCAATTAAGAGCAATATTAAATATTGAGGAAGTAGTTATTGTTGCTGGTGACAGCGACGAAAATGAACTTGTCAAAAAGGAAATGGGAAGAGCTTGTGCCAGTCGGATGAAAAAATCATTTTCCACGGAGAATATTATTGCCATTACGGGAGGCAGCACAGTTGCTGCTGTTGCGGAAATGCTGACGCCGACTGCGGATGAGCGAAATATTATGTTTTTTCCAGCTAGAGGCGGTTTGGGAGAAAATGTTCAAAGTCAGGCAAATACGATCGTCGCAAAAATGGCTGAAAAGACAATGGGACATTATAAACTTCTCCATGTACCTGACCAAGTAAGTGATGATGTGTATTCGTCTTTAGTTGAAGAGCCTGCTATAAAAGAAACACTAAAGATGATTAAACAATGCAGCATGGTTGTTCATTGCATTGGGG
>JAEWMK010000365.1 GCA_023457235.1 Bacillota bacterium | reverse complement strand
CCACTATTCTATAAAAGAACAGGAGGGAAAAACGTTGGAACCATTTCTTCACGGAATCATACTCGCTTTTGGGTTAATTCTCCCTTTAGGGGTACAAAATGTATTTGTGTTTAATCAGGGAGCAACTCATAAAAAGTTCTCCAAGGCATTACCGGCTGTTATAACGGCAGGGGTCTGTGATACGATACTCATTTCATTGGCCGTGGCTGGTGTATCGATTATCATTTTAAGTTTTGAATGGCTTCGGACTTTTATATTTTTAGTAGGGTTTATTTTTTTAGTTTATATGGGATGGCTTATGTGGAGAGACACAGCCGAAGTAAAGAATCACCAAGAATCCAACTCTTTCTCCGCAAAACGACAGATTTTATTTGCCGCTTCTGTTTCCTTGTTAAATCCCCATGCTATTTTGGACACAATTGGAATCATCGGAACAAGCTCGTTGGTCTATACAGGGCATGAGAAGTGGATTTTTACAATAGCCTGTATCGGGGTTTCTTGGATTTGGTTCTTCGCTTTGGCCATTATCGGTAAAAAGATCGGTCAAATTGATGCGAACGGAATTCTATTAAAACGGATGAATCAACTTTCTGCATTTATTATATGGGTAATAGCTGTTTATATGGGGGCTCAGTTATTTCTAAATGTAATCTAAATAATAGTTCAAAGAAAAAGGCGCAGTTCATATAATGAATTGTGCCTGATTATCGGAAATTAAATTGCTTGCTTTTATAATAGATGACTTCAACCCACAGAGGCTCCGTGTCATTCGGGAATGATACTATTTACTCCCATTTTTTCGAAATCCTTTGTATTGAATGTAGCTACCTGTTCACCTAAATATTCAGACTTGGAAGCTAAGTAGGCATCGGCAAAATCCACTTTATGATGAGCGAAGTTAGACATAGCAGTTAATAAGACTTCTTTATTATCCACCTCACAAAATTCAATCAACTTCGTCATCCAATTCGAGATTTCTTCCCTTGAATAACCAAAGTATTTTCCGCTTAAGACATATACAGATTCAGCGACCACTATCGGGTCAAGTATTAACGTCAATACATTATTTGTCATTCGCTCAAATAAATTTCGGGCTTTCGGAGAATGTTCAGGGTGATCATTGGCTAGAAAACGGATGATGATGTTGGTATCCAATATCAATTTCATTGGGTATCATTCTCCCTTAGTTTCTGTTTCGTTCTTTCTTCAAGGGAATCACTTAACACCTTCTTAAAATCCGAGGTATCTTGTTTGGGCTTAGCTACCCCAAACAAATCAAGGATAGCTTTTTTCTTAACGACTTTAAATTTCGTTTCCCCATTCTCATCAACACTGAATTGAATATTGTCTCCTTCCTCTATTCCTAATGTCTTACGGATTTCTAAAGGAATTACCACTTGCCCTTTACTCGATATCTTACTTACGGATGTAACCATACCGCAACCCTCCTTACGAAAACAGTATTCTTACCTATATTTTATTCCTACCACTTTAAAAAGTAAAGATTAGTACAAATAGTCTTCCTATAGTTTGTTTTATTTTCAGTAGATCGATTTTTGACCCTCTATATTGTATGATACAAATAAAGTTGTTTACTTTCGACAGCACAACAGCCGCATTTTCTGTTTTCAGAAATGCGGCTGTTTCAAAAAATAGTTGTTAACTTTTAATCAATCAAAAACTGTTAACTTTAGTTTAGCATTTACACTTGTCCATAGGTCTGAAGTTCATCGACAAGGTTACTTACAAATGTACCATGAGAAAGCCACAGTGTAATAAATGCGGTAAATGACATTTTTATAACAGCTGCAAAAAAGACGATAAACAAAAATAATGATGTATAATTCACTGTGATTTTCCTCCGAAACACTTATGACCTAGTAACCCGTTGCGGCTAGCTTAATTATTAATTGGTCACCATATGCTTCATGAAGCCTATTTTGTTGTTCATCTGACAAATGTTCAATGGTTAATATGATTATTTGTTTCTTTCTATCTATTTCTAATTTATAAGGTGGTTCTACTTTCATGTTCTTCAAATCGTTTGAAATATTTTGCTGAATTTCACCTAAATCAGCGTTTACAAGCTCCACAGTAATAAATGCCACTCGCTCTTCTGGTACATTTTCTTTAATAAGTTTCAAAAATTCCTTAACTTGAGCATCTTCAAAATCTTTAAAGCCCAGTACTATCCTTTCCATTTCACGGTCTAGATAAAAAGTTCCCACTTGATTAAAGGCTTGATGTGTTTTAAAAACATCAAAAATAAAATTTTCTATTGTCTCTAACTCTTCTGTAAAGGGATCTTTTGGAGTTGAATAAGCTGAGCCAAGAGCGTCCCAATATTTCTTATTCGTAAACTTTTCACCAAACATTAAGTGACCTTTATAATCACCTAATTCAACAGGAACTGGGGTTTCAATAAAAGCTCTGTTATCTTCCACACTGAAAAATACTAAATAATTAAATCCCATTTCACTTTGAATATCACTATAATAATAGCGATTCTTTGTGTCAGGTGCCGTAAATTCTAAGAATAATCCCTTACCATCAAAATTGTATGTACCATCTTCGGTAGTTACTGTTCCTTTAACATTTGCAATACCATCTATTACGAGGAATTCTAAATCTGCTATTATTTCTTTAGATTCCAAAAGTTCTAAGTCACCAAAAGGGTTTGGTATATCCTCATTAAGCGATTTATCCCGATATTGTTTCATAAGTTCCAAATTTAGTGGAACTGTTAAAACATAATTAAATCCATCTTTTTGTATGACCGGGTTACTTCCAATATCCTGTTGGCTATCCTTGGCCGTACAACCCGTCAAAAAAATAGTTACAGTCAAAAAAATAGGTGCAATGGTTTTTCTCACAATTACCAACCTCACTTCTTCCTTTAATCTCATTTTAACTGATAACTTTAGGTTAGATAGTTGGTAAATTATGTAGTATGGAACAAAATGCACTTTGTTTCTACTAAGCTTTTTTGGCCAAAAGTTGACGTAACAAGATGTCCTCTTATTGACGGAGAACATGTCCAATTCCTATTTCCTGCTATCTTACATAATTATTTTGCTGAGTTTAAAATGTCCAGTTTATTGAATCAACGCCCCGTTTACTCTAAGTGCAATATTTCGCAATTTTCTTTATTTTCCTTCTGCCTTTATCTTGTAAACAATTTATCATCTATAAATTTAGCAATATCTTTATTATCAAATGGTTGATTAATTTTGCTAATCACTTTACTTCTAAATTCAAGATCATTTTTAAATTTATCAATAAATCCGTTTGGCACCTTAACTTCTACATCTTGTTCTACCATATGAACATAAAAATGGATCGTATATTTTGGAAATGAATGTCCGTCTTCAACAACCATTTCGAACATTTCATTTATTGCCATTTCTTCTTGTTTATTGCTCGGCTTATCCTGATGTTGAAAATCAAAATACCTATAATTAAATTTTTCTTCTGTTATCTCGTCAATTAATAACTCTGCCTCCATTCCATAATTAACCATAAGTTTCATTTTTAAGATTGGAGGTTTAATTTTAGTATCTATTTCTGATGTTATAGAGTTTGCGGAGCCACCTTGTACTTCAACAAATTTATCGTCAACAAATTGATAAACCTTCGTAATGGTTCCTCTATTTTCCAAAATATCCATTGTTTTTATATCGTGTTCAAAACTACTCTCCCATGTATATAGCAGTTGATTTTCAGGATTGTACTGGTAGTTGCCAATTCTTAAATTATAATGGTTTAAATTGGCATCCCTTTCTTTTTGTACGCCTGTCCATGCAATTTTCAATTTTCTGTCTTCCAAATAAGCGATATGCTCATAATAAATATCCAGTCCCGTACCACCAGTTCGCTCAATTAAAGTGAAAAACTTTTTACCATCTAAATTCATAGAAGGAAGGAGATTTACTTTTTCGATTTTTTGTGGTTTTTCTACTATTAATTTATATTTACCGTCCTTTTTATCAAATATAAAAAATTGTCCTAAGTGAACCGCTCCATCTATAGTTGCAAATATTTCTAAGTCATCATCCACATCTAAATTCACTACATCAAAAGATAATCCATCGAAAAAATAGGAAGATTCTTCTTCAGCTCCTTGTTCCTTAATCCATTTTTTAACCAATTCAATATTTACCTTCTCATTGATTGCATTATCAGTATCCTCTTCTATTTCTTTTTGCTTGGAAGATGAAGAATTTAAAATTACTTGTCGATTATCCTCATCCCAAAATACTTCTACTCCCATTGCATTACTAACCCATCGAATGGGTACTAGCACACGATTATTTTCAATAACGGGTACAACATCACTTTTTATTTCATTTCCATCTATAATCAAACGGATAGTGTCAGATGCATATACATATACAGCTACCGATGTTAATATAATTGGCACCATAAAACCAAGGACCAATATTATTAATTTCCTTTTCAACATCTCACATTTTCCCCCTTTACAAAAATATGTATTACTAACTATATTTTACAACAAACACCAAATTACTTTGTGAACTGTTATTGAACAATCCTGTCCCTATAACAAAAAAAGACCGCCGCAGACGATCTTCGTTGTTGGGAAAAACCACTTCATTTGTTGAAGAAAGAATACTATTTATTCACAATGGTTACTTTCAAAATGCTTCCCTTCGTCGGGAAACTTCCCCTCCGGAGGGCTCCAAACACTCTGGCAAATTTTGTTTTCATTTACCACTGAATAGGTATAGGTCCAACCTTTTTCGTTTTCAAATTCAACTTCTAAGTGATGAGGGTTATATTGCCTACCTTCATTTCGGCTAATAGTCCATTCTTGATTAGGATATTTTTCAACTAGATATTGATTTAGTTGTTCAATCTTTTTTGATATTTGATAATCGATCCAATAAGGACGAATAACAAAGAATAATAGTAATAGTAATGTTAATAAAGACGCAATAATTAGGCTAAGTTTTCTAATTTTTTTTGGTAAAAAGAGTGCAATTACAAAAGTGGCAAGAAAAAAAATAATTGACATTGTGATTTCTATTACTGTAATTGGGTGCATAAAATCCCCCCTCCACATTTATCAGGCTTAACAATCGCAATCAAATTTACTTTCCATTATTTTCCTAGATACCTCTTTACTTCGATAAGCGATAGGAGCAGCTGCCGTAGAGACAACTACTTTTTCAACATGCGTACCTGTTTTTGAAAGGTGAAATGAAAGAATTTATTCTTCTTGAACTTCGAGGTTTTTATAAAAATCATCAACAATTGGATGAATGTCAGGCTCTGTAAAATAATAGTTCTCCTTTACTTTATTCAAAGAAAAAGAAAAGGTTTTTTCATCCCCTTGGAAAAAAGCAATAGAATATCGAAATCCGTTTCTATCTTCTTGATTTTCTTCAGGTATAAACCTAATTTCCTTTATTTCGCCTAAAAATTCATCAATAACCTTTTTGTCTCTTATAACTTTTTTATATCCTGTGCTTCCATCAAGTATTTGAATTTTAGTTATATCATCAAGGTTTTTCTCATAAAAATCAGGAAGCGTTTTTGTTTCTAAACCGCAACCTGCTAAAAGAGAAAAAAATAATAACAAAGGTATCAAAAGTATTTGTGTGTTCATAACACCCCACCTCGCATATGACGTTTATTATTTATTTAAGTTTCGCTATTGAAGTATCCTGCTCCATTTAACGACAAAAGATCGCCTTTTGACGATCTCGTTGCTACGTTAGCTGTTTTTTTAATCCTTTTATAAACGAAAGACCACCTATTAAAAGAATTAGACCAAGAAGGATATAAGGAATATAATATTGACTGATATTTCGATTACTATCTATTCCACTACTTAACAATGCATCATGCCACCAAAAAAATCCATAAATTCCGAGTAACATTAATAGCAAACCCAAAATCACTTTAATCATCTTACTCCCCTTTCTTTACTGTATATTTCAAAAGAAAAAGCAAATTACCGTTGTTGTGATAATGCAGCCCAATATAAAAAATCTATTTTTTTATCTTTATTAAAATTGTTAACAACAGCCCAATTATTACACTATTATTTATTTGATTTGCAAGAATTGGCTCTTGTTCTAAAAGGTAAATCATTACGACAGTATATGCGATTATCCCAAGTAAAAGATAGGCAATCCATTTATCATCTCTCAAAATAATCCCCCCTAATTATAGTAATTTCCAGTCATATTATTAGGTCTTGTTTTTACTTCACCAATACTCTTTCCGATTTCACTCTCTAATACCTTTTCTTCTTTAACTTCGTATACGTTTCCATTCCAAACAACAAAAGGATAAGCCCAACTCAATGCTTGAACGGATGATGTAAACACAAATATAATTAATATAAAAAAACAATGCTGCTCTTTTCATCAGTATCTCCCCGGCATTCTACCATATAAATCCATTATCCTTGGTCAACCAATCTGCCCTTAACTTAAATAAGCAAAAGGCACTCCTTCATTACTACCCATGCAAAAAATTCGTATGTTAAGGTACGAAATTTGCCCCAAACCATAAGAAAAAAATTATGATTGTAATATTGATAATGGTTAAACCAATCCGATAACAGCTATACCTTTCTTTTCGTTCTTATTTGAAAAAGTCAAAACTGCAAGCACAATGGAAGCTAAAGTAGCCACAAGGATAAAAATAACAATCAAAGAACCAACTTGCACTGTTGTTGCCACAGCAATCGGATCTAAAAGAATCATAGAAAGAGAAACCAGTAAACTTATAATCAAAAAGCCGTAACTTCTCCAAGAATATCTTTTAAGCACTTTCATCCCCCTTGTTTAAGATACTCACCAAAAATTCCGCTAATATCTCTTGATTTAATAATACTTTTTAAGAATTTTAGTAAAAATATAGCCAAATAATGAAGGAAAAAATAAATAAACTCCTACTCCAGCTATAAATAAACCATTCCATCTTCCAACGATAACGCTGATCAGGAATAAAACTATAGAAACAGTTAGTAGTATAGTATAGTATAGAACACTTCCCCTATATGCTTATTAAAATTTCCTTTTTTCTGAAAGTAATGAAATATATATGCCAATATTAAAGAACAAACAATCGCTAATAAAACAATCTCAATTTCCATTGGTATCCCCTCGATATCTATATTTACCTTTAAACCAAATTACACTTTTTTATTAAATAAATGATTCCTTTGTTCGAATTGACGGTCCGATTTCAATTGTTTCTTTAAATGTATTATTTCATTTTTTAACTTTTTAATTTCTTTCGAAGAATCAATTCCTTCGGAAACAGCTTTTTTAATAATTAGAAACAGCGCAAAAAGAAACAAAAAACCATAACCGATTATGATTAACGATTCCAATTAAAAGCCCCCCTTAAAATAAATACTAACTAAAAAACAACTTCGTAGTATGATAACAAACTATGATCATTATTGGATTCCATACTGCGTAAGCAAAATGGATATAGTGTTCCTTTGACTCTTTTGCAAATCTTTCCGCCATAAAACCCTTAAACCCAGATAACACTAGCATATATAATGCAATACATAAATAAAAAGGAATAGGATTTAGAGGTCTATAATTACTGGAATCGTAAACTGTAATGCTTGACATTACTGCACTAATTATAAATATGACTGCAAATATAATTTCTATAAGAGTTTGATTTTTATGAAACTTGTTATTATATTTAATTTTTTTAGGCAGATTAAATTTCTTGATGATTACTTTTTCAAAAATAAAAGTTCCAATTAGTAATAAACAATAAATTACTATTGCAATCCAATACACAACGATCTCCCCTAATTACAATCACTTTACTTTTTATCTTATCACTAATCAGATCAAAATTAGGGCATATTTTCCAAAAAAATGTTAAGTTAATCTCATCTTTAACAAAAAAGACCGTCATTAACTGTGCTTAGTCGTACAAATATGTGTCACAGAAAAAGAATGTTTAACAGGGATTTTTAACAGTCAATTTTCAGAAAATGATAAAATGATTATAAAAGTGCTGAGAATGCGGGGTACGTTTTATGTTATATGATGTTCTTCAAGGAAAGCGTGACCTAATTTTGAAATTAGCTAAAGAGCACGGTATTCAAAACGTACGAATTTTGGGTTCGGTTGCAATCTCTTTTCCGAAGGCGATTCATCTCCCACCTACTCATTGGGCTCCGCCCTTCTCATTCCTTGAGGTGGGAGTCTTCTCTCCTAAAAACGATAAATTTGTAAATTTATTGCCACATAAACAGGAGTTTTGCCCTAAACAATAAAATGCAGCTAATCCTTAGAAAAAAACAGGATTAGCTGCATTACAATCAGTATTATTTAATTAAATCACTACATTAACACATTTTCCGGATCATTAACAAAATGATTATAAATTTTCCAAGTTCCATCTGTGGTTTTCTTTAAATAAAGTATCCCATCCGAGTCAACTGTTTCGCTTGTTGATAGACCATTTTTCTCAAAACGGTAAGTATATTGTCCCCCTGTAAGTTCAACAACCGCAAAACGTGGTCCAATGTCAATAACTTCCGCTCTTAATTCGCCGTTAAGTGTTGCACTAGTGTTTACGCCCCTACTTTTTAAATGATGGATTAATTCTAGGTCTAATTCATTTGTTGCATGAAAAAAACCTGTTGTATATTGATCAATGGTCTGTTGTACCTTTTGAAAATCTTGTGCAGCCATATTAAGATCTATCTTCTTTCTATAGTTTAAAACAATCTTTTCTATTTCCACTTGCTCCGGTTGCTGACCTGTTTCTTGATGAAGAGCACGATACAGCATAACTACAGCTTCAGCACGAGTAGCCGATTGTGCAGGTGCAAAAGTTGTTTTTGTTTTACCAACAACAATGCCAAGAGCACTAGCATCCGTTATCACTTTTTTCGCCCAATAGTTTGGAACATCAGTAAAGTTTATAGGAGTACCTGTACCCAACTTAATCTTTGATTCAAAAGCTCGAACAATCATGGAAGCAATTTGGTCTCGTTTAACTTCTTCATTCGGCTTAAACAGTCCCCCTTCAAAACCGCCCACAATTCCGTACGAACTTGCAATCCGAACTGGTTCACTAAACCAATCATTTGCCTTTACATCTTTAAAAGATTTAGGTGCACCTTTAGGCTGTTTCAAATCTAGCGCTCGAACAAGCAATGTCGTAAATTCAGCACGTGTTATCGATTTATTGGGATAGGCCAGCACATTCCCAGCTTCATCCTTTATTCCTTTTAGAAGATCTGCACTCACAAAGTCATCCAAATTGTCATATGCCCAATGGTTTTCAATGTCTGGTGGAGAATATTTGGCAAGATCCTCTGGAATTGCAAAATCATTTAAATATTCGTCTAAGTTAAAATCCAATAGAGAATTTGCAGAATCAATCAAATAGATTGATTTTTCCATATATGGAGTATAGATAATAATTTTTCCATTAGGTAAAAATTCAAGTAACGAAAGAATGATCTTCATTGACCCTTTTGAATAGGGTTCTTTTAGTTGGTAAATTTCATTTTCATAATCAACAGCAAAATCTTTTGATGCGTTTCTTATTCTTTCATCAAATTCTTTTACAACTTTAAAAGGACCACTTACATCCAATTGATACTGACCAAAATATAAATATTCTCCAACTAATAAAATTTTGTGAGCGGCATAATAACTTTCGAGATCAATTGACTGTTCCAGAATAAATTGATTATTTTTTACTTTAATTGATGATAAGCGAATATTGTGTTCGATGGCATTTTCTCCTATATACAAAGAATCTTTCGCATCATCATACAATAGTGCCGGTTCATAATACGCACCCACCGTTTCAGTTTTAGCTGTACTTAAATCATAGGCCCAAACGGTTTGATTTCCTTCTTTATCAACATAAAATAACTGATTATCGCCAATTTCAATCTCATAGGGACTACTATTTAGTGTTATCTCTTCAAATTGCCCGTCATAAGATGCTTGGGCAATTAGTACTTTCTTCTCTTTCCATATTGGTACATATATTTTACCTTCATAAACTTCAATATCAACAGCACTTTGGCTAGAAGAAATGGCAAGTTCATGGTCAATCTTGAAGCTTTTTGTATTAATATAAAGGAGTTTATTCGTAGATGTAATGGCATAAATATAGCCACTTGATTGATCATAAGCCCAGTCATTTATTGAAACTGTTCCTAAATCTATCCGTGGCATTTGTGCATTACCTTTATCTACATTTATTTGAACTAAAATTCCTGAAACAAGCAAGAATAATACAATACATCTTTTTATTAGATTCACTTAGAACCCCTCCCAAAAACAGTCTAAATACATTAGAACAACAAAGATATAGTGTTCTTGTGGGAGAATGACTTATAAAAGGATGTATTGTAAAAAATTACTTTATGGTGAATATCCTAAACTCATACTAAAGAAAAAGGAATAACCAAAAAGGAATGCCACCCCAACTACAAAGAAAAGAAACATAAGAATTTTTCCTTTAAAGTCTTTCTCACTTTTAAACCAAGTTAAGCATAAGATTAGAAATATTACTGCTGTCGGCACTAAATACAGAAATATCCCTATATCAGCCCAATTTGAATTCTTTTCCCAATAAATATCAGGGATAGGTGAACCCTTATGATAAAGGTCGTAGATTCTTTCTCTTACAATAATAAAAACCACCGACAATACAAAGAAATATCCAAAACTAATATATTTAGCTACCTTAGAAAATACTTCTGAACGATTTAGCATAGCAATAATAACAAGAAAAAGTGGTATCAATACAATATAATCACTCATTTCTTTTCACACCTTTTCCTCTAAATAAGACCGCTGTTTTGACGTTCTCTATTGTTTCTATAACCACCGTTACTTTAAATAAATTACTTCTTTATTTTGAGTGTCAAACTCTTTAAATTTTTCCCAAATTTCTTTTTGTGTTTCTGTTTGAAAACCTGATAGCTCTTCGTACCATAATTCCTTATTTTCACCAAATTCAATGTTGATTTGATTCAATATCATTCTTATAAACTGACTATTTTCTTCTATCGCTATCTTGTAAACCTCAATATTCTTACCACTTTTAATGCCATTCTCTAATTCATAATATTGCTTGATTATGTCATCTATTAACATACCAATAGATGACATTTCACCACTCATTCCGTGAAACTCACTGCTTAATTGTCTAAGTTCCCCAAGATGTCGTTCTAAATAAACATCGCCCTTTTGTTCTTTTAAAGTATTAATCCAATAGTCTGTATTTTCATCACTAATTACATTGAGCGCAACTCTTACAGTTCGTTGGTTTTCTGCACCCAGTTGTTCCATATAACCATTTTTTTATTGTAATGGTGATAATTATAACCAAGTGAGATTATGAATAGTAAGACAATAGCATATTTTATTATTTTAACTTTACTCAATATCTCTCCCTCCCTATACATATTTTACCATATAAATCTATTAATACTTGTTTTACACTAATGTTTAATAGCGCAAGAAAATGTTAGTGGTTTTGAATGGTATCCAAATGGAAAAGAGTTTATTGTGTCTCCCCGGTCAAACCGTCTTCCTACTGGCTGGGAGTATTAAGCGAATCCGTAAGCGGACATGGTAAAATAGAGCTAAAAGCAATGATCAATGAAAAAATATTTAAATTATGGAAGGTAGAAAACAGTAATTTGGTCACAAATTATACGGAAAGCTTCACGAGGGAGAACTTGAGGTAATCGTTGGGGCGAAAGAACTGGATATTCAAATTGTTGCTATTGACGAAAAAGCTGCTAGAGCAATCAATAAACGCCAGAACAGTGTAAACTCTGGCGTTTATCGAGATCCTTCTCTCCCCAAAAAAGCATCAACTAAAATCCATCTTCCAGCTAAAATATTCATTATCAGGATTTTTCACATAGCGTAGATTGGCGTCAAACTTATTACCATTTTTACTTGTTAGACCCTTCACCTGAGTCACTCCATTTTTAAGGAGTGCTTTAACCATCGTTTTCGTTGGTTTCTTTTTCATCGATGCTAAAAATTTATCATTTTTCCAAATTACAAATTTACAGCCATTTTTCCAATTGCTGCAGCCAAAGCCCTTTTGACCTTCAATTACTGCATGACCACATAACGGACATTTTCCCAATGCTTCTACTGATTTTTTCACTGATTCCACTTCGTGAATTGTCACTTCTTGGTCCGTCTTAATTTGGGCTACTGAATCGACGGTAAAATTAAAGATAATCTTTAGAAAATCATCTTTCCGATATTTTCGTTTTTCAATATCTGCCAACGTTTTTTCTAGACGGCCAGTGAATTCAAGGTCAAAAAGATCTTTAATAGGAAAAGTTTCTACTAATTTTTCACCTAGCTCTGTGCATAGCAGGTTTTTATTTTGTGTAGTAATATATCC
>JAEWMK010000364.1 GCA_023457235.1 Bacillota bacterium | reverse complement strand
GGTTCTATCCCAGATCCCAGCCTTTAGCAACTCGGCGTCAACTTTTCTTCTAAACTCAGCCACTAACCCGCGTAAGAGCAAAAAATAAACCTAAAGGAAGATCATGTTGATCCTGCTTTAGGCATTTTTTACAACTAGATAGCATAAATAAATCCCGCCACTTATGAAAGTGGCGGGATTTACTGAATAATATTAACGGCCGCCAACATCCAAACGGTTGATTGCACGTTTTAATGCCATCTCCGCACGTTTGAAATCGACGTCGTCTGTTTTTGATTGTTGTAAACGGCGCTCGGCACGTTCTTTTGCAGCACGAGCACGATCTACGTCTATACTTGTAGCCAATTCAGCTGCTTGAGCTAGAATTGTAACTTTATCAGGTCTAACTTCAACGAAGCCACCACTAACAGCAACTTTGTCAGTGTTGTTGCCGTTCTTTAGACGAACAGCACTAATAGTTAACGGAGCAACGAGCGGAATATGTCCTGGCAAAATACCAAGTTCACCGCTTACTGCTTTTACACTAACCATTTCAACATCTGTTTCAACTACAGCGCCATCAGGAGTAACTACACTGACTTGAATTGTCTTCATTAGATAACCTCCTATTCTAGAGGTGAGTTGTAAGATGTGAGAAATGAGATTCTCTCATTTCCCATTTCTCACTTCTAGAAATCAAATGCGCCTTGGCGTATTTGTTTGCCCAGATTTTTCTCGAGCTTGCTCGAAAAGCTACCTCTAAAAATCTGAGGCATCTTAAGCCATTGCTTTTGCTTTTTCAACAACTTCTTCGATACGTCCAACTAGACGGAATGCGTCTTCTGGAAGATCGTCGTATTTACCATCAAGGATTTCCTTGAAGCCACGAACTGTTTCTTTTACAGGTACATATGATCCTGGTTGACCTGTAAACTGTTCAGCAACGTGGAAGTTTTGAGATAAGAAGAATTGGATACGGCGAGCACGTGCAACGACTAACTTATCTTCATCACCTAGTTCATCCATACCAAGGATTGCGATAATGTCCTGTAATTCTCTGTATCTTTGTAATGTTTGCTGTACTTGACGAGCAACATTGTAATGTTCTTCTCCAACAATCTCAGGTGATAATGCACGAGATGTAGATGCTAATGGATCCACCGCTGGGTAAATACCCATCTCAGAAAGCTTACGCTCAAGGTTTGTTGTTGCATCTAAGTGAGCGAAAGTTGTCGCTGGCGCTGGGTCAGTATAGTCATCCGCTGGTACATAGATCGCTTGGATTGATGTAACTGAACCTACGTTAGTAGATGTGATACGTTCTTGTAATTGACCCATTTCAGTAGCAAGTGTTGGTTGGTAACCTACGGCAGA
This sequence comes from Bacillota bacterium, assembly GCA_023457235.1. Lineage (GTDB taxonomy): Bacteria > Bacillota > Bacilli > Bacillales > Bacillaceae_J > Schinkia. The sequence continues at coordinate 15,957 of JAEWMK010000364.1, read as the reverse complement.
TGGCATACGTCCTAGTAGGGCCGAAACTTCCGAACCTGCTTGTGTGAAACGGAAGATGTTATCGATAAAGAATAACACGTCTTGTCCTTGCTCATCACGGAAATATTCAGCCATTGTCAAACCAGTTAGGGCAACACGTTGACGTGCTCCTGGCGGCTCGTTCATCTGACCGAATACCATCGCTGTTTTCTTGATAACGCCTGAATCACTCATTTCGTGGTAAAGGTCGTTACCCTCACGAGTACGTTCACCTACACCAGCGAAAACTGAGATACCGCCGTGCTCTTGAGCGATGTTGTTGATTAATTCCTGGATTAAAACGGTTTTACCTACACCGGCACCACCGAACAAACCGATCTTACCACCCTTGATGTAAGGAGCAAGAAGGTCTACTACTTTAATTCCAGTTTCTAAGATTTCAACTTGTGTTGATAATTGTTCAAATGTTGGTGCTTGACGATGGATTGGATCTCTGCGAGCCTCTGCAGGAACTGGATCATTAAGGTCAATTGTTTCTCCTAATACGTTGAATACACGACCTAGAGTAACGTCACCAACTGGTACTGAGATTGGTGCGCCAGTATCTACTGCTTCGATTCCGCGAATTAAACCGTCAGTAGAGTCCATCGCAACTGTACGTACTGTATCGTCACCAAGATGAAGGGCAACTTCTAATGTTAAGTTGATATCAACTTCTGATGCAGTACGCGCTTTATGTTCAATTCTAAGGGCGTTGTATAATTCAGGAAGCTTGCCGCTTTCGAATTTTACGTCTACAACTGGACCCAAAATTGCTGTTATGCGTCCTTTATTCATCGCTTTTCCTCCTAACAGATTTGTTCACTATGAACATTCCGTTCTATTCAGTACTAGTGAGTCAGGAGTTTTCCTGGCTGCACTTTTGTCAGTACTATTCTAATGCTGCTGCCCCACCGACGATTTCGGTGATTTCTTGAGTAATTGCAGCTTGACGTGCACGGTTGAATAACAATGTAAGTGAATCGATAAGCTCACCAGCGTTATCAGTCGCACTTGACATCGCAGTCATACGGGCAGCGTGTTCACTAGCCTTTCCATCGAGCAGCGCTCCATATATTAAACTTTCAGCATACTGCGGAAGCAGTGTTTCTAAAATTTCTTCTTGAGATGGTTCATACTCATACGAACTTAAGCCAGTATTGCCTTCAGCAAGGTCAGTTAACGGTAATAGCTTTCTTACCGATAATTCTTGTGAAATGGCACTTACAAAGTGGTTGTAGTACATATATAGTTCGTCATATGCCCCATCAGCAAACATTCCAACCGCTTGGTTAGCGATTTCTTTGATATCTGAGAATACAGGCTGGTCTGCTAAACCAGTGATTTCTTTAACAACTGGCATATTTCTCTTCTTAAAGAAGTCACGTCCCATACGTCCAATTGCTACGATTGTGTATTCATCAGTTGATTTATGACGCTCTTGAATTTGTCGTAATACCGCACGCAAAACGTTACTGTTATAAGCACCTGCTAAACCACGGTCAGATGTAATCACTAGATAACCAGTCTTTTTAACCGGTCTAGATTCTAGCATTGGATGACGTACACCTTTACTTCCAAGGGCAATGCTCGAAACAACCTCTTGCATTTTATTCATGTAAGGATAAAATGATTTAGCGTTCTCTTCAGCACGTGCCAACTTTGAAGCTGATACCATGTGCATCGCTTTTGTGATCTGCATCGTTTTCTTTGTTGACGTAATACGAGCTTTTATCTCGCGTAATGATGCCACTCGTTTTCACCACCTTTTTCTCGTGGTAAAGGGGACGAACCTCGTGAGGCTCGCGCCACCTTTATTTATTTTAAAAAAATTATTGTTTGAAAGATCAAATGCGCCTTGGCGTATTTGTTGCCCAGATTTTATCGAGCTTGCCTCGATAATTACCTTTGAAAATCTGAGGCATCCGCCGGAGGCTTAACTTTATTTAGCAGAGTTTGCTCTGCTGAATAAAGTTTACTCAGATATAGCAAATGTCTTTTTGAAGTCATTAATTGCAGCAGAAATATCTGCATCAGCAGGAAGTTCTTTTGTGCTCTTAATAGTTTCAAAAATTTCTTTGCGGTTATGCTCGATCCAAGTATAAAGTTCTAGCTCGAAACGGCCAATATCTGCTACTGGAATTTCGTCAAGGAAGCCTTTTGTTAATGCATAAAGGATTACTACTTGCTTTTCAACAGCAAGCGGCTTGTTTAAACCTTGCTTTAATACTTCTACAGTACGAACACCACGGTTTAATTTTGCTTGTGTTGCTTTATCAAGGTCTGAACCAAATTGAGCGAATGCTTCTAACTCACGGAATGAAGCAAGGTCAAGACGTAATGTACCTGATACCTTTTTCATCGCTTTAATTTGCGCAGATCCCCCTACACGTGATACTGATAAACCTGCGTTAATCGCTGGACGTACCCCTGAGTGGAACAAGTCAGATTGTAAGAAAATCTGTCCGTCTGTGATCGAGATAACGTTTGTTGGGATATACGCAGAAACGTCACCAGCTTGTGTTTCGATGAATGGAAGTGCAGTCATAGAACCGCCGCCTAAATCATCGTTAAGTTTTGCTGCACGCTCTAGTAAGCGTGAATGTAAGTAGAATACATCCCCTGGATACGCTTCACGACCTGGAGGACGACGTAATAACAATGAAAGTTCACGGTATGCTGATGCTTGTTTTGTTAAATCATCATAGATGATTAACACGTGCTTACCGTTGTACATGAATTCCTCACCCATTGCTACACCCGCATATGGAGCAAGGTATAATAATGGAGCTGGTTGTGATGCAGAAGCTGTTACAACGATTGTGTAGTCTAATGCACCGTTTTTACGTAATGTTTCAACAACACCACGAACTGTTGATTCTTTTTGACCAATTGCAACGTAAATACAAATCATATTTTCGTCTTTTTGGTTTAAGATTGCGTCGATTGCTACTGATGTTTTACCAGTTTGACGGTCACCGATGATTAACTCACGTTGTCCGCGTCCGATAGGTACAAGAGCGTCGATCGCTTTGATACCAGTTTGTAATGGTTCATGTACTGATTTACGAGCCATAACACCTGGTGCCTTTTGTTCGATTGGACGAGTTTTTGTAGTTTCAATTGGGCCTAAGCCGTCAACTGGCAAACCTAATGGGTTTACTACACGTCCTAATAATTGCTCACCTACTGGAACCTCCATGATACGGCCTGTACGGCGAACTTCGTCACCTTCACGGATTTCAGTATATGGTCCAAGAATAACGATACCAACGTTGTTTTCTTCTAAGTTTTGGGCAAGACCCATTACTCCGTTAGAGAACTCAAGAAGTTCTCCCGCCATTGCGTTATCAAGACCATGAGCAAGTGCGATACCGTCACCGACACGGATTACAGTACCAACATCATTCACTTCGATTTCAGACTGATAATTTTCGATTTGCTTTTTTATCAGTGCACTAATTTCTTCTGCTTTGATGCTCATGAATTTCACCCCTACTTCTAGCGTTGTGCTGATAGTAATTGACGTTCAATACGGTCAAGCTTACCTTTTACACTGCCATCATAAATTGTATTTCCGATTCGTATCTTGACGCCGCCGATCAGGCTGTTGTCTACGATATTGTTAATGCGTAATTCTGATTTACCAATTTTCTTTGCAAAAACTTCTGAAAGTGCTTTTTCTTCATCAGCATTTAATGGACGGACTGAGAATACTTTTGCATCCGCAATACCGCGTGCATCATTCGCTAAAAGGAAATATTGTTCAACCACTTCTAGAAGGATTTCTTCACGTTTGCGGTCGATTAAAAGAAGAATCGTGTTGATCACTGTTTGTGATGCATCTTTGAATACTTCTTTTACTAACGCTTTTTTCGTGTCTTTTGCAATCTTTGGATGTTTTAAGATTGTTAGAAATTGTGGATTTTCAGCCACTACTTTTTCGACAACCTTTAATTCTTGTTCTAATTGCTCTAATTCGTTACGTTCTTTTGCTAATTGGTAAAGAGCTACGGCATAGCGACCAGCGACAGCGTTTTGACTCATCGTGCCTCGCCTACCTCTTTGATGTACTCATCGATCAGTTTTTGTTGATCTTGTTCATTTAACTCTTTTTCAATAACTTTAGATGCAATTAGTACTGATAATGTAGCCACTTGCTCACGTAAAGCTGAAATAGCTTGGTCTTTTTCTTGCTGTATTTCTTTTACAGCAGCATCTTTTAGACGTGTTGCTTCAACTTTAGCTGCTTCGATAATATCTTTTTGTTGTTGCTCGCCAAGTTTCTTAGCGTTTTCGATTAGTTCAGCAGCATCTTGACGTGCAGCTTTAAGTGCTTCAGCTTGTTGGGCTGCAACCTTTTGAGCCTCTTGACGGGCTTTTTCTGCTGCTTCGATTTCGTTAGCAATATGCTCTTCACGTTTCTTCATAATTCCCATTAACGGGCCGAATGCAAACTTACGAAGTAAAAGTAATAGGATAATAAACGATGCAAGCTGGAAAACGATATCACCTGTGTTAATACCTTGCGCACCAGCTGATGCTAATACTAAAAAGTCTAATGACACTGTATTTCACTCCTTTCAATACGTGCCTACTCATTATTAAAAATGAATAATGCGATTTAGCTTTGTTTCTAGTTTTAAACGGAGTGCTTCTCCGAATTAAGGTCGTGATTAAAGCTTGAATGTGGTTCGCATAAAGGAATGGCGAAGGATCTCGCTTAGATCGATCTTTCGCCATTATGAACTAAGGTCCATGATCCTTGTTGCTTTCATTTACTGTTATATGGGTCCTTTATTATTAAGCGTTTTGGCCCATTACGATAAACGCGATAACTACCCCGATGATCGGTAATGCTTCTACTAACGCAACCCCGATGAACATTGTAGTTTGTAGTCTACCTTGAAGTTCTGGTTGACGAGCGATTCCCTCAACTGTACGTCCAACGATAAGACCGTTACCAATACCAGCACCTAGTGCCGCTAAACCTACCGCAATTGCAGCTGCTATTAAATTCATTTAAAAGTCCTCCCTTTTTCCTATGAAAAGTTTTATTATAATAGAGTTTTTATATTAATGGTCCATGCTCACTTTATGAGACAAGTAAACCATTGTTAACATTGTAAAAATAAATGCTTGGATTGTACCTACGAAAACACTGAATCCCTGCCATGCCAACATCGGTAAAATACCACCGATTGCACCGCCGATACCACTTGACATTAAACCAGCTAGTAAGCCTAGCAAAATTTCACCTGCGTAGATGTTACCATAAAGACGCAGACCAAGAGTTAGAGTGTTTGCAAACTCTTCAATAATTTTTAGCGGGAATAAAAACTTCATTGGAGAGAAGAATGTTCCTCCATAATGTTTTGCCCCTGTTAACTTAATTCCGTAATAATGGGATAGACCTGCGATCATTACAGCTAAAGTTAAGGTGATTGTTGGGTCCGCTGTTGGTGATTTCCACCACAGAACACCATCAATCGAAACCGCGAATGGGAGACCTAACATATTTGATACAAAGATGTACATAATGATTGTTACGCCCAATGTTAGGAAACGACCGCCTGTTTTCCAGTCCATTGTATTCCCGATGATCCCTTTGACGAAGTCCAAAACCCATTCCATAAAGTTTTGCATTCCAGTTGGACGGAGTTGTAAAGATCTTGCACCAGCAGTTGCTAGTAAGAATACAATTACTGAGGCAACAATGATCATGAGAACGTTGGATAAATTAAATTGAAGTCCTAAAAATGTTACTATTGGAGCACCATGTTCCAAGTTGTTTCACCTCTCTTTCATTTTTTCCGGATGGATTGAAAAAGAAAATCTATCATAATGACGAAATGGTTTGTCATTAATCCTATAATCACGGCTACCATGTTAAACATATCCGGGTAGCGCATAGCAATAACAACTGCAAGTGAGGCAGCCGCTAGTCTGTTCAAAGATCCGAGAGACTTGACTCTCTTTTTCTTTTCATCTTCCTTTTTGTTCGCATTGTCGACGATGGTTTGTCCCATTCGGTTAACCTTGCTATGCATCGACCATAAATTGTATGTACTGATAACAGTTCCCAGTATTAGCCCTAAAAAAATGTGAGGGTATGGCGTAAAGCCCCATCCTATCACAAATATCGCTAGTAGATTAATAATAATCTTAAGTTCTCTGATGAAAATTTGCTTATATTCTTTACTATTCATCATGACTCCCGTTGAACTTCTTGATAAGCTGCAACATGCTATAGATGCCAGTCCCCAATCCTAAAAATAGACCTAAAATTAAAAATAATGGCAGCGTCCCTAACTCGGCATCCAGCCATTTTCCTATAAATAAACCTATTAAGATTGAGCCAACCAATTGGGCTGAAATGGCGGACATAAGCGCCATCGCCTTATAAGGATTTCTAGGCCGTTTCTCATCACGCAAGGAAAAACGCTCCTTCCGCTAAAGTTTTTTCAATTCACTGACAAATATATACATATTATGCTCTGTTTTCACACCTTTTTTAGCATACAATAGGGCACTTTTAATGTCAATCCATTTTAAGTGAAAATCGTCACATATATGTCAAAATTCCGGACGCGGCCCCTTCAGTGCCCTGTGAGGGGTGTTTTCGATGTTGGGAAGTGGTGGGTGGCGCCTCACCGCCGCGGCACTTTTATCGCTAATCGGGCGCCGGGTCCCCTGATAATCGGGAGTCGGATAATAAAACCAGCTTTTCGGATAATATTTTGCCATTTTCGGATAATATATCGGCAGATCCGGATAATAAATCACCAATTCCAGATAATATAGCGTATCCCAACGTATCCTTTCCCTCTTCCACCCAGCTTTAAACCTGTTTTTTAGGGGAATTTGGCCGACAGATTGTCCATAAAAGTGGCTTTTCGTTAAATTAATATGCTTTTTTCATAACAATACAACCAACCAGCGAGAAAAAGGTTCGTTTTTATAATAAAATTACACTAAATCACCTTCGGTTTATGGAATTTCGGCAATGTCCCCTTTATAAGGGCCGGCACCACCGCCAGCCCTTCTACCCACTTTCCTCCCCAATCGCGATTCTACCTTGCTGCACTCCTTCTTTGCCGTTTTGGATGGCGTAGACAATGTAAATGTAATCCCCGTCGGCAAATGGAATGTCGGCACGCTTCAGTTCAGCCTCTAGTAAACCTCTTTTCACATTTTTCTCGTGGACCAGGTGTCCAACGTAGGTTAATGTTAGTGGATCAAACAGCGCAACTCCTAATTCCTCCGCTCCTTCAGGTAAGTAGAGTTCGTATTTGTAGACTTCGTCCTCTTCATTTTCTTTTTCAAAGGAGAAGCCCATGACCCTTGGATGTTCTGCATCTCCGACAACAAATAGATAAGGGAGCAGAATTTCGTCGTCACTGCTAGACTCTATTTTTACATTTCCGTAATGAATCCCATCTGTTACTTTGTCCGAATCAACGGTCATAGCTACAATTACGATTCTTTTTTCCAGCGGCTTCAACGAGAATGATAAAGGCAGGTGCCAGTGAACCCCTTCCTTCAGGGTAGGAGTGGCGAATGATATTTTTTCGGTATGACTAGATTTATTTTCTACCGTTATCTTTACTGACTTCCGGGTCAAGCCACTTTTTGGCACTATCGAACCTAATGCCAATGACCCCGGAAAGATGAGCACCTTCGCATCGACTGCTTTCTCGACTTGGATCCGGCCGGCTCCCTGCTCGTACGGGTTGTACATTCGACCCGTATCATCGAAAATCGGTTTTGCTGTATTCATCAGCGCCGCTTTTACTTGCTCCGGGTTCCAATCGGGATGGGCCTGCTTAATTAATGCTGCCGCCCCGGCGACGTGCGGTGCAGCCATGCTTGTCCCTTGCAATGAAATGTAACCGTTCGGGATCGTACTTCTAATTTTCACACCAGGCGCAACCACATCAGGTTTGATCCTCCAAGTGTGCGTAACTGGACCGCGCGAACTGAAATTAGCCAATTGGTCCTGCACCTTCCTCATTTTTGTCGCCGCCCACTCATGTCCTTTTTCAAGTTCGTCTTTTATAAAAAGTCCGTCCTCCCGCGTCAGCGCCACAACCGGAATTGTGATCGCCTCCTCAAGTCCTCCTGAAAAAGCCCCTTCCTCGTTGTTAAAAATTAATACTGCTTTTGCGCCCTTTTTATAGGCATTTTTTACTTTTTCCGTAAAAGATATTTCTCCTCTTTCGACCAAAACAATTTTGTCTTTGACATCCGATAATTCGTTCGGATAACCTAGACCACCAAAAACTATTTTTTTGCTTTTCGTTAGATTCCATGGCACGGAGCCCTGAAGTGGCTGAAGCATAAAGGTTTTGTTTGGCACCAACTCCAACTCTAGTACAGGAATCTCTAGCGGTGGAGTCGAGGCGCCAACTGAGATTGCTTTTTCTGAAGTGCCCGGTGAGCCTACCGTCCACAACCCCGGACCGGAGTTTCCATTGGAGGTTACCGCAATGACTCCTTTTTCAACCGCCTTATCGAGTGCCATGCTTGTTGGGTAGTCAGGGCCGTTGACTGAGCTGCCAAGTGATAGATTAATAATGTCCATTCCATCCTCGACCGCTTTTTCAATGGCGGCAATGACTTGATCAGATGTGCCGACACCACCAGGACCGAGTGCACGATAGGCATAAATCTCAGCATCCGGTGCTACCCCAAGGTATTTTCCATTGGCACCAATGATTCCGGCCACATGTGAACCGTGCAAAGTGGCCTCCCCTTGGCTTTTCACCGTTTCCATTGGGTCTTCGTCCTCATCAACCAAGTCGAATCCCCCCTGATAATTCCGTTGTAAATCTCCATGAGTATAATCAATGCCCGTATCGATGACGCCGACCTTCACACCTTTTCCTGTAAGGCGCTGACCTTTCTCATCGAATTCACCGCGGAGAAGCATTCCACCGATAAACGGCACACTTTTATCAAGCTCGACTTTATAGGTACTTGTGTGATGCACCCCTTTAATGCCGGGCTGCATTTTTATTTTTTCAATATCTTCCTCAGTCCCAATAACCGAAGCACCTTGAAGAACAGTGTCAAACACTTTTTCTAGTTTTACTTTCGGATGATTGGCTTTTATTTTCTTAAGAACTTCTCGGTCTTCAACTTCAATGATGAACTTTTTGGATTGATTCTTTTCTGGAGGGGTTACGTTTATTTCAATCGGTTTTATTTTCGGAACGTTTGTATGGATTTGATTTGCAAAAGTATGCGTAAGCTGACTTGATAAAAGCAGGTTGACGAGGGTCAAACTTATGACGTTTTTTAGCATTGTAGCACCACACTCCTTAATCGATTATTGTGTCACTATAATGGTATTTTTATGTAAAAATTTATTGATTGGAGTATGACAAGGTTTTTGGACTGTATCAATAGTTTTAAATATAGTTAGTAGAGCGAGGTTAGTAAAGTTGACCTTTTCACGGATAAAATAATAATTTATAAGGAACATACAATTTCCTGTGTACCCGTTCCGAGTTTCTTCCTATTATATAGAGAGAATTTTTCGCAAAATTCAACTACGTGTCAATTACAATGAAACACCAATCGCCGTTTTCTTGAAACAGGTTTTTGGCGCGGGGTTTCCTTTCTACATTAAACCGCTTTCATTTTCAAACGCATTATTAAAAAAAAGTAATTGTGGGACACGGGATTGAGCCGGAGGGTCGGGTTCTGTGTCCCACTTTGGTGTTGGTGAGCCAGAGGGTCTAGCCCTGTGACTCACCGATACACCCCAGGGACAGCGGACCCAACTTTTTTGGACCGCAGAACCCGCCCCCCTGTCCCACCGGATGCCACCGCAAGCCCTAGCGCCAGCGGACCCGACCCTCCGGCTTCGCGGCCTCACTTATTTTTTGTATAAAAATGCCTCTGGACGTTGGTCGATTTGGCCAAAATGGTAGCGGATCGCTTCAGCGATGCGTTCGCTGGCTTTTCCGTCTCCGTATGGGTTCGAAGCCTTTGCCATTCTTTCATATTCAGCCTGATCTGTAAGTAGGTCAGATGCTAAATGATAGATTGTATTCTCATCTGTTCCAGCAAGTTTCAATGTGCCGGCTTCGATTCCTTCTGGGCGCTCCGTCGTGTCGCGTAATACAAGAACTGGAACTCCAAGCGATGGCGCCTCTTCCTGAACGCCGCCGGAATCGGTCAAAATTAAATGAGCACGTGCGGCAAAGTTATGGAAGTCAATCACATCAAGCGGTTCAATTAATTGAATACGCTCATGTCCGCCCAAAATTTCACCAGCAATTTCACGTACTGCAGGATTCATATGGACTGGGTAAATGACCTGAACATCAGCGAACTCATCTACGATGCGGCGAATCGCACGGAACATATTACGCATCGGCTCCCCAAGGTTTTCGCGACGGTGTGCTGTCACGAGCACAAGTCTGCCCCCGCTTACTTTTTCAAGAACCTCGTTTGTATAATCTTCTTTTACCGTAGTTTTTAAAGCATCAATCGCTGTATTTCCGGTAATAAAGATGGCCTCTTGCTTTTTATTTTCATTCGTCAGGTTTTCGAAGGCTTTTTCCGTCGGTGAAAAATGAAGGTCAGCGATCACGCCTGTTAATTGACGATTCATCTCCTCCGGAAACGGTGAATATTTATTCCAAGTCCGTAAGCCGGCCTCAACATGCCCCACCGCAACCTGGTTATAATACGCAGCAAGACTTGCGATAAACGTTGTTGTCGTATCACCATGAACAAGCACGATGTCCGGTTTAACCTCTTTTATAACAGCATCTAAGCCTTCAAGCCCTCTAGTTGTCACATCAATAAGTGTTTGGCGGTCCTTCATGATGTTTAAATCATAGTCAGGCTTTACGTTAAAAATATCTAAAACCTGATCGAGCATTTGACGATGCTGAGCAGTTACCGCAACAATGGATTCAAACTGATCAGGACGCTTTTCCAGTTCCAGCACAAGCGGACACATTTTAATCGCTTCAGGTCTAGTCCCAAAAGTTGTTAAAACTTTAATACGTTTTGACATTTTATTCACTCCAATTATTTGTTCCTTAGAAAAATACGTAATTTGCCCATGATGGTAAATTGCATTTTTTTCTCAAACTATAATCCATAAAATCTATATTTTCCTATAGTAGAACAAAGCGACCAAGGTATTTTGGGCTAAATAAACAACTTGCCACTACTATTGAGTGGCATGTGCATAGCAAATGGCCATTATTTTGTCCCGAAAAGACGGTCTCCCGCATCTCCTAAACCAGGAACAATATAGCCGTGGTCATTTAGTTTTTCATCTAATCCAGCAATATAAATATCAACATCAGGGTGTTCTTTTTGAACCGTCTCAACGCCTTCTGGAGCAGCAATTACACACATTAAACGAATATGAGTGGCACCGCGTGTTTTTAACGAAGTAATCGCAGCGACAGCCGAGCCCCCAGTCGCAAGCATTGGATCTAAAACGATGAACTCGCGCTCTTCGATGTCAGATGGAAGCTTCACATAGTATTCGACAGGCATTAGCGTTTCAGGATCACGGTATAGGCCAACATGACCAACCTTTGCAGCCGGAATCAGCTTTAAAATACCGTCAACCATCCCAAGACCTGCACGTAAAATTGGAATTAGGCCTAGCTTTTTACCTGCAAGCACCTTCGCATTAGCCGTTGCGACCGGTGTTTCAACAGTTACTTCCTTAAGTGGAAGGTCACGAGTTGCTTCAAATGCCATTAAACTAGCCATTTCATCTACCAGCTCGCGGAATTCTTTTGTACCCGTATTTTTGTCACGAATCATTGTAAGCTTATGTTGAATTAACGGATGATCAAAAACATGTATTTTTCCCATCTTACCGTCTCCTTTTCTCATTTTCACATTATGTATTTTGCCCATTTTTTCAAAAACGAATGAGGGCAGCACAGTTGACATATTTGGACAAATTATGTGGATTCTACGATGGCAGAAAAAGCTGAAATATAGATCAAATACGCCTCGGCGTATTTGCGCCCAGATTTTTTCGAGCTCGCTCGAAAAACTACCTCTGAAAATCGCAAGGCTCTCCGGAGGATTTAACTTTATTCAGTAGAAGTTCAAATCTCCAACCGAATTAAAATACTAACACGTTCATCCCACCACCAGTTATGAAATTTAGGGAATTATGCTGAATAAAGTTAAAAAATTTGCCTACTTTGGTCAAATTGTGTCTATCTAGTAAATTGTATAAGAAAACAGTAATAGAGACAAGTGAATTGGGAAAAGTCATAGGTCAAAATAGATATAAAAGAAAATTGGGATAGTTCGAACAAATTTTAAGGTGGGCAGTAGTGACATAAAATATAAAAGCCGATTTACTTAGAAATTGACTTTTAAGTAATTTTGATTATATGAAAATTTTTAGTTGCTGTTGGATTGCACGTTCTCCCACTCAACTTCTTGAGCAGTTTTTTTCTCAAATTTAATTCCATTAATAAGTAGGCATGCTCCGAGGAATACCACCGCTGCCGCCCCTATTAATGCGGAGTTAAAGCTATGTGTGACCGATGATAATACCCCTGCGATTGTTGGTCCGATCATTTGGCCGATTGCATAAACGGCCGTCATATAGCCAATGAGTCGGCTTGTATTGGATAGATTCATTTGACGTGCGATAGTTGTTGCAAGCGTGGTGATGCCCATAAATGTTGCGCCGAATAGTGCGGCACTAATTACTAAGCTAGTTGCTGACATCCACAAGACCGGTAATGCGATGCCGAGAGACTGTAGCACCATCGCAAAAATCAACGATTTTATAAGCCCCCACCTTTTCCCGATCAATGACCAAATTGCACATGATGGGATGGCAGCCAAGCCTACGATCATCCAGATAAAGGTTGCCGCGCTGCTGGTTGGTAACATTTTTTCGGCAAAAGAAACGATAAATGTTCCTGTTACGATATAGCCCAAGCCCTCTAAACCGTAAGCCGCAACTAGCCACGGAAGCCATTTAGCGGGTGGAACTTGATTTCTGACTACTTGTTTATTTGTTTTTTCAATATTATTAGGATAATCCACGAGCAAAATCCACACAAAGAGCGTCAGAATAGCCGCTACAATTCCGAGCCCAACCCATACACCTTCCCACTGGAAAAAGCGGTTTAGAGCCGGCGTGAACAATCCCGTAGTGAAAATTCCAAACCCCACACCACTGTAAAAAAAGCCAGACCAATTTGTTTTGTTTCTGGCAGCCAATTTGTCTAAAACAATACTAGAGGCCAACACGAATACAAAAGCGCTCGCCACACCCGATATAAACCGAAGGATGAACCAAAATATAAAAGAATGCGATAAACCCATAATCGCAGTTGTTGAGATGCTAATGATAAGACTTAGTCTTAGAAGGAACGTCCGATTATTGTTCAGTGGCACGAGACTTGTAATGAATGCCCCGACTAAATATCCAGCGTAATTGCTTGTAGCCAGGTACCCAGCTGTAGCATCAGAGAAGCCTATTGTCTTTTGCATCAACGGAAGCACTGGCGTATATGTAAATCTCCCGATTCCCATTGCAATCATTAAAGAAAAAATGCCTCCAATTAAAAAAAGAAAAGGCTGCTTTTTCAAACACTCACCCCCGGATCCCTTGATTTTTTTAATTTTAACATAGTTTTTTACTAATAGTGTAAAATTCCTTAACCGTGGTATTGGTGTGGGTACAATCGGTAATGGGCCGCCTTGCTAGTTTATCTGTAAATACTTGGGATAAACTGCAAATTAAATGTAAACAATAAATCTGAAATAATAAACAAAGGAACATTGCTAATGAGGGTTATTGCAGCGCTGTTTTCAATGCTTATGCCGGGGTTTGGTCAAATATATAATCAACAATATATTAAAGGGATTTTCTTTGTAATACTGGAACATTACGATAATGTGTCCGCCAATATAAACAAGGCGATCCAGCTTGATTTTAACGGTTTTCGCCAACAAGCACTGGAGACAGTTATTTACGATGGGTTGTTATTTTATCCGGGTTTCTATATCTATGCAGTTTGGGATGCTTGGTTTTATGCCAAGGAGGGTGCAAACAAAACTAAAACTGCGATCCCGTTTATCATTGGCGGATTTTTGGGTGAATTCAGCTCAATTTATTCTTCGAAGATCCCAATCCCTTCTTTAACAACGGGACTGCTTATGATTATTCCTATGATTATCGGTATGATTGTTTTTCGGAAGCAGTGAGCCAGAGGGTCGGGAACTGCGGCGCTTTTTCTGTGGGCGAGCCAGAGGGTCGGTGTGGGCCATGGGGTCGGGAACTGTGGGCCAAACCCTGGGACGCAGAACCCGACCCTGTGGCTCTCTTCGGCCCAAACCCTGGGACGCGGAACCCGACCCTGCGGCCCGCCGCGGCGACACGTGGCCAGCACTCCCCCAACAGCCCAAATGCCACAAAAAAGCCCCCAATAGTCGAAATTTCGATTTATTGGGGGGCTCGTTTTTTATAATTTTATATAATTATAGATTCGGATATAATTGGAATTTTGATGTTAATTCTTCAACGCGCTTCGTTGCTTCAGCCAATTTTTCTTCGTTGTCTACATTTTTTAATGTTAAGCCAATGATGGCTGCAATTTCGTCCATATCTTCTAAACCAAAACCGCGGCTTGTAACTGCAGCTGTACCAATACGAATACCACTTGTTACAAATGGGCTTTCTTGGTCGAATGGAATTGTATTTTTGTTAACAGTGATGCCGACATCGTCTAATGCTTTTTCAGCTACTTTTCCTGTTAATCCTAATTTACTTACATCGATTAATAATAAGTGGTTGTCTGTGCCACCTGATACTAGTGTTAATCCTTCTTTTTGCAGGCCTTCACCAAGACGTTTTGCGTTGTCTTTAATATTTTGAGCATATTCTTTAAAGCTGTCTTGTAATGCTTCGCCAAATGCTACAGCTTTTGCAGCAATCACGTGCATTAATGGACCACCTTGGATTCCAGGGAAGATTGCTTTATCAATTTTTTGAGCCCATTCTTGTTTACATAAAATCATACCGCCACGTGGTCCACGTAATGTTTTATGTGTAGTTGTTGTTACGAAATCAGCGTATGGTACTGGATTCATGTGCAATCCGGCTGCAACAAGACCAGCAATATGAGCCATATCCACCATTAAGTAAGCTCCCACTTCATCAGCGATTTTGCGGAATTTTGCAAAATCAATTTCACGTGGGTATGCACTTGCACCTGCTACGATCAATTTTGGCTTATGTTCTTTAGCTTTTGCTAAAACATCTTCATAATCGATTTGTTGTGTTTCTTTGTCGACTCCATACTCAACAAAGTTGTACTGAACTCCACTGAAGTTAACGGGACTTCCGTGTGTTAAATGTCCTCCGTGTGATAAGTTCATTCCTAGAACTGTATCCCCTTGCTCTAAAATTGTGAAGTAAACCGCCATGTTAGCTTGTGCACCTGAGTGTGGTTGAACATTAACATGCTCTGCTCCAAAGATTTGCTTCGCACGATCTCTTGCAATATTTTCTGCTACGTCCACATACTCACAGCCGCCATAGTAGCGTTTACCAGGATAGCCTTCTGCGTATTTGTTTGTTAATACTGAACCTTGTGCCTCCATAACTGCTTCACTTACAAAATTTTCTGACGCAATTAATTCAATTTTATTGCGTTGACGACCAAGTTCAGCTTGGATTGCTTGATATAGTTCTTGGTCTTGTACTTTTAAATGTTCCATAATGTCCTCCTAAAATATATATTAATTTTTTATAAAATCCGAATATTTATGTTCGTAAACCATTGTAACATATTTGTTTTTAATAAAAAACCCAAAATATTTTAGCTTTCGCAAGTTTTATTTGCTTCTATTTCCGAATAAACTGCTCGCTCACCACCGATAAGCTTCGGTCTTGTCCGAACCATCGTAACGTGAGCT